>CADEGB010000007.1:0-6645 GCA_902826755.1 uncultured Gemmatimonadota bacterium | reverse complement strand
CGAACGCGAGAATGTTGCTGACCTGGGTGCGGGGCCGGAGGGTGGTCAGTTCCTCGAGAATCTTGGTGAAGTGGCGTTCGGCTCGCGGGTAGTCGTGATCCCACTTGGGGTCCCGGCCGCGGAACCCGAACCCGTCACCCGCGGCCGAGAACTTGACCCGGACGAACGTGAAGCGGCCGTCGTAGGGCGCATTCGGCAGATACCCGCCCTCCGAAAACATTCCGCCTTCACCACCACCGCGCCGGCGCTGAGCGTCGAGCGGCGCGGCCCCGAGCGCCATGCCGAGCGCCATCGGGAGCAACCACCGGATCATGAGCCACCTCGTGGTTGGTCGAGCGGGAGCGTCCGCCGGGTCATCGGTCACCTCGCCTCAACTCGAGCAGCAGGGTCTGGGCCCGCTCGTACGCCGGCGCCTGTTCGAGCGCCTTGAGCACCTCGCGCCGGGCCGCGTCGCGGTCACCGGCGTCGCGGAGGGCCACGGCCAGTTCGTAGTGGGCACCGGCCCGGTCGGCCGGCGCGAGGGCCAGGACCGCCCGGCGCTCCCGGACCACGACCGAAGGGTCGCCCGCCTGCCGGGCCGCCTCGGCCGCCGCGACGTGGAGCGCCGGATCGTACGGATGGATGAAGATGGCCCGCTCCAACGCCGCCAGGGCGCCTCGGTGATCGCCGGTGGCGGTCCGAAGTTCGGCCTCGAGTCGATTGGCCTCGTATTGACTCTCGTTGTGGCGAGTAACCCGCGCGAGGTATTCGAGCGCCTTCGGGAGATTGCCACGCTGGCGGAACAGTTGGGCCAGGGCCCAGGCCGGGCTGTCGTCGTCGGCCATATCGGGGAACATCCCGTCGGCCCGCTCGAGGGTCGTGATGGCGTCGTCGAGCCGGCCCCCCTCGATCATTCGCTTCCCGCTTGCGAGCAGCGCCATCAGTTCCCCGGGGGCCACCGTCGAGTCGCGGAGCACCCCGACTTTTCCGAGCGGCGTCGCGAACCGGGCGCGGAGCCAGGCATCGAAGCGGGCACCGACCGCGGCGATCGGGGCGTCGAACGCACCGCGGACCGCCTCGTCGGTGCCGAGTCCCCGACGGTACCCGTCGAGGAGCCGAAGGACACCGTCGAACCCGTAGGTGGTCTCCAGGAATTCGCACAGCAAGGACGCCTGATAGTACGCGAACCCGACGTCGTGCGGCCGGGTCGGCCGGACGAATCCGTCGTTGATCCGCGTCATCGGATGCAGCTGCCCCCCAGCCAGCGCGGCCACGAACGGCGTGGTGGCACCGGCGCCCCAACCGCTCCGGGCCCGCCGTTCCTCGAGAACCGAGAGGCCTTCGGACAGCCACCGAGGCACCTTGTGGTCAGTGGCGCCGAGAGTAAAGGCGTGGACCAGCTCGTGCCAGGCGGTCGAGGCCCAGTTGAAGTCGCCCACCGCGCGCGCCGAGGGCGCGTCCATCGCCAAGACCGACCCGAAGCTCACGCCGAGCGCACCGAGCCCCGCCAGGCCGACGGTCCGGACCGAGAAGTCGGCGTGCCGCCGGTAAATCTCGAGCCGGATCGGGGTGGGCGGCCGGTACCGATACCGGACGGCGAGCGAGTCGTACGCCCGCTCGAGGAGCGGTCCGAGGTAGAGGGTAAGAATCTCGATTTCTTCCGGCGCGGCGACGAACACGAAGCGACCGTGCGTGACGGTCCGATACTTGGCGAGTTCGTCGAGGAGGTCGAGCGTGTTTTTGTTCCAGACGTGATAGGGATCGCGCCCGAACGCCCGCTCCAATCGGGCGCGGCCGCTGTCGATTGCCCCCTGGCGGAGTTCGTTGGTGCCGAGGGCCGTCAGGGCGGCCGGATCATCGGGATCGGCCGCAACGCCGACCCGGGCCAACGCCGCCGCGTTGGCGTACTGCCGCTGCCGACCGAGCGCCTCGGCCAGGTCGGCGTAGAAGCCGGCCGGCGCGCGATGGCGGGAACGGACCTGCGCTTCGGTGGCCCGGAACGCGGCCGAGTCGCCCCGGACCAGCTCGACGGCGGCCCGAACGGCCCACCCGCCGAGGTCGGCGGAATCGAGCGCGATGGCCCGCGAGGCCCGGACCGCGGCCGAGTCGAAAGCCTCGGCATCGAGATCGAGTCGTCCGAGGGCGGCGTGAGTCCGAGCCAACCCCGGTCCCGACCGAGCCGCTTGCGCCAGGAGACTCGCGGTCTCCGGCCGGCCTTCGAACTGCGCCACCAGCGCTAGGCCCAGTTCGGCCCTCGCGTTTCCCGGATCGCGGCGAAGGGCCTCGGTGAACGCGGCCCGGGCGTCCGGAGCATTGTACTTGTCGAGAAACAGCGCTCCGAGTCGGAGGTGACCCTCGACCAGCGACGAGTCAGCGGCCACGGCGCGGTCGTAGGCCACTAGCGCATCCTTGAACTGGGCCGGTTGGACCGACCCGAGGATCTGGTACGCGATGCCGAGCGCCAGCCAGTCGGCGGCGGTGTTGGCGGCGGCCGCCTCCAGCCGCCTGGCCACCCGCTCCGCCAACGTCACCGCCGCCTCGCGGTTGCCCCTGGCCGCCTCGAGTTCGGCCTGCCGCGCGGAGGCCAGCGCCTGGACCGGCGAGTTCGCTCCCGCGGCCCTGGCAAACAAGCTGTCCGCACGCGTCAGTCGGCCCCGGAGCGCGGCCGCTTCCCCAAGGAGGTACCCGACCAGCCCATCGGGAGTCCGACCGCTGAGAGCCCGTTCGACCGCCTCCGCGTCACCCCGATCGAGCTGCCGGGTCAGGGAGGCCCGCTCCGCGGCTGGATCCTGGACGGCGTCGCCGGCACAGGTCATCCCGGCCAAGGCCAGCACGGCGAGGGTGACGACCGGTCCGACCCGGAAGCGGGCGCTCATGGCTTGGTCTGCCCGGCGCGGATGGCCTGATTGGTCTCGGCCAGTTGAATCAGCAGCCGCTCGAGCTCCCGCTCGTACGCGGTCGAGTCCATCGCGGCCTTCCGACCCCGGAGCGCGGCAATGGCGGTCTCGAGCCGGCGCCGCTCGACCAGCAACGCCGCCACCTTCGGATCGGTCGATGTTTCCTCGGCCTTCAGGCTGAAGCTGACCAGGCGGGCCACTGTTCCGTCTCCGGTGGCACCCAACTCCGCAGTGCCCACACCGTCGCCGTTGTCGTCGAGCTGGGCATGCTCCGTCTGAAGCCGGTTGCCACCCTGGTAGGCGCGGGCCACTTCGCCACGGGCAAACTGGTACGCCTCCGCCACCGACACCCGACCGTTCTTGTCGGTGTCGGCCTCGTCGGACGCGAGGGCGCGGGCAAAAAAATCTCCGAACATCGTGGCGTTGCGCTCGAATCCGCTCTTGGTGGCGGTGACGACGATCCGACGGGGTCCGGCCAGCGCCTTGACGAATCCGCCGCTGGCGCTGGCGGTGTTGATCACGACGACGAGCTGCTTCTCGAAGGCGCCGAGCGCCATGGCCAGATCGGTACCGGTCAGATCGGGCCCGGGAAGATTGAGCCTGGGCTCGGTCCCCTGTTCGCTGCCATGGCCGGCCATCACTACCACGACTACGTCGTCGGGACCGGTCTCGTTGGCCAGCCGGGCCAAGGCCGCGAGCACCGCGTCTCGGGTGGCGCGCCCCCGGACCGGCGCCTCGGTGGCCGCGGTCTCGGCGAGCCAGGTAACCTGGGCCTCACCGAGGCCCCACCGTTGTTTGGCGGCTTCGACCACGGTCTTCCCGAACTTGCCGAACCGCTCGACGTACTGAGGCTCGCCGGCCAGACCGGTCACCACCAGGAGCCGCGCCACGCCGCCGGTCTGTCCCACCGTCGAGGCGAGCAGGGCCGCCAGAAGCGCTCCGCTCACGCGAGCCCCCGCCGGCGACGATAGATCCACTCGGTGGCCAGCACCAGAATCAGGGTAAAGAAGACGATCGGCATGTCCCAGAGATCCCGGGTCTCCTTGACGGTGACACCGCTTTCCGTGAAGGCGACGTCGTCCGGAAGCTGTGACGCCGTCTCGGGCGTGTAGAACTTGCCGCCGGTCTCCACGGCAATCCGCCGGAGCAGCGGTCCCCGCATCTCGGCGTTGACGAAATCGGCGCCCCGATCGGCCACCTCGACCTGGTCGGGGGCCAACCGGGTGGTGTCGCGGCCGCGGACCGCGGTCACCGCGAGCCGATACGAGCCCTCGACCGGGGGCACGAAACTCCCCTGATAGAGACCATCCTGTCCGAGCGTCCAGTCGAGCGGAACGGTCGACACGGTCCCGTCCGGCGCGGTCAGTTCGGCCGCCACCGAGGCGTCGTTGACCCGCGCAAACGCCGAGTCGGCCAACTCGGCCCGGATGGTGACGCGCTGCCCGGGACCGGGATGCTCCGGGCTGATCGCGAGGTCGGCGCGGTCGGGCACGTCCTCCAGCAGCCACCGGAGCAATTGGCGCCAGAGGGTCTCGTGGGTCTGGTCCTCCACCGAAATCGTGGCGTGCATCTGCCACAGCCAGGTGTCCTGCACGCCGAACACGAGCGCCTTGCCCCGGCCGAACCGATGGAACGAAAGCACCGGCACGACGTCACCCGCGGCGGCGCGACCTTCGAGCAGCGCCGTGGCACCGGGCTTGAGCCCGCCGATCCGATTGACGGCGGTGAGCGGCGGAAGTGAATCCCACCGGGCCGCGTTGGCCTCCTCCGCGTCGGTCAGCATCAGGGCGGCGTTGCCGAGCCCCGCGGGGGTCGGCCGAATGGTCAGTTCGGTCGGCACTTCCGCCGAATCGGCCGTCCGGTTCACGAACGTGACCGGCAGCGCTTCGGCCAGCGCGGTGCCGCCAAACGCGCCTTCGCCGAGGCCCGCCCGGCCGCCCAGCATCAGCAGCCCGCCGCCCCGCTCGCCGACGAACTCCGCCACCATCCGAAGTTGGTCGGCCGTGAAGAAGGCGGCCTCGATGCTGCCGATGATCAGCGCCCGGTACTGGAACAATTCGCTGCGGGTCGTCGGGAAGCCACGAACCAGTTCGAGGCTGTCGTCGACCCCGAGCCGAAGGAACTTTCCTTTCGACGTCCGGCCGAGGCCGACCACCTGGAGATTGCTGTCGGCGGCCGCGGCCCGGCGGAGGAACGCGAATTCGGGCCGGACGGTGCCCTCGAGATAGAGAATCTTCTCGCGGCGGTCGCGCACCAGGATCCGGGCATCGCGGGCGTTGTTCTGGGTCACCGCCTCGCGGGCCACCGGTTTGACCGAGACCCGGATCTGCCGGGATCCCGGTTCGAGCGGCGGAATCCGGACCGGGACGGTGATGACCTCGACGCCACGGGGAACGGTCACCTCTCGGCTCGCCACGATCTTGCCACCATCTTCGACCACGAGGGACAATACCTCCCCGGCCACGCCGTGCGCCCGAATCGCGATCGATCCGAGGAGCACGGCACCCCTGAGCGTCGACCGCGGCAGTTCGACCCGGTCGACCGCCACGTCCCGCGAGAACCGCTCCGAGCCGACACCCACCGGATAGACCGGGATCCTGGCTGCCTTGAGCGACAGGAGTGCCTCCGCCATCGGCTGGCCGCCGTTGTCGGCTCCGTCGGTGGCGAGGATCAGACCCGCCAGCGGAGCCCCGGCAAAGTCACGGCGCACGTCGCCGAGTGCGGTGGCGAGATCGGTTCGGCTGCCGGCGCCGCGGAGTGGCCCGGTGCCGTCGATTCGTTCGATCGCCTCCGAAAAGCGGTAATAGCGGATGGCGTAGCGCTCCCGCAGCCGCGAGATCAGCGCGCTGGTGGAGTCGTCGAACAAACCGCGGACCCGCTCGAGCCGGGTAAGAGAATCGGCGTCCTGGATTAGCATGCTCTTCGAGTCGTCGAGCAGGATGCCGAGGATGTTTTGCTGCGGCTGCGAAACGGAGAGGAGCAACCCGGGCCGGAGCATGGCCGCGCCGAGCAGCGCCACGGCGACCACCCGGAGGAGTCCGAGAACGAGCCGGTCGACCGGTCGGGTCCGACGGGACCGGAGATAGGTCACGACCCCAAGGCCCGCGAGCCCGATGGCAGCCGGAATCACCACCCACGCCAGCCCAGCCCCCTGCCACACCAAGGTCCCCTGCTCGAAGACTCGAGCGGGATACTTGAACAGGAACTTGGCCAACGAAGCAAGCAGGGAATCCACCGGGCTGCCTTTGCGGCGCCTCGCACTCGCGCCCGGGAGGGGGAACGGGGGGCCTGCCGACGTCACCTATCTATATCGACGCCCGGCCCGAAGGTAAAGTTTCCTGGCCTCTCGCCGGTTGCCGAGTGGGCCAGCCGGTCCGAGATTGCAGCATGCGGATCTGGCTTCGCGATCATTGGAAAACCACCACCCTGGTGGGAGCGGTGGCCGCTGGCGCTACCCTCGCGATCGCGGTGGCCACCGGTTTCCATGACTTCCAGCTGCCCCCGACCCCCGCCCTCGACGCCGGACTGACGTGGACCAGTGCCAGCCGCGCCCCGGGGGCGACGGGTGAGGCGGCCCTCCAGGAGGCGCAGGGCTGGCTCCAAGCCATCGGGTGGGCCGGCGCGCTCGTCGGCGTGGTCGGGCTGCTCACATTGGCCGCGCAGCAGGCAGCGGTACGGACCCCCGAGATCGCGATCCATCGGGCCGTCGGCGCCAGCCGCCGGGCGTTGGCGGTTTCGGCGGTGGCCGAGGGGCGGCTCGGCCTCGCGG
>CADEGB010000006.1:26642-41501 GCA_902826755.1 uncultured Gemmatimonadota bacterium | reverse complement strand
GCGAGCAGGGTTGGCGAGGGTTCCTGGCGGCCGAAGGAGTGGGCGACTGGGCAGTGCTACACGGCGGCGCGACGGCCGTCTTTCGTGTCCCGTCCCTTGGCGAGGCGGCGCGCCTTGCCGACGCGATTGCGACCGTGCCCGGGGTTGCGAGCGCGGGGGTACTGCTGACGCTCGCGAATGAACACGTGACCATCCGGTTGACGCGCGACCTCTGGGCGCTCGAGCCGAGCCACGTTGACCTGGCTCGCGCGATCTCGGCGGCCGCGCGCGACCATGGTGCCGTCCCCGATCGCGCTGCGATTCAGGAGGTGCAAGTGGCCATCGCGGCCACGCCCGGGGCCATCGATGTTGGCTTCTGGCGCGCCGTACTTGGCTATATCCCAATGGCGGATGACAACGCGGTCGACCCGATTGGACACGGGTCGACGGTGTGGATGCAGGAACTCGACGAGGCCAAGCCGTTGCGGCACGCGATGCACATCGACGTCTCGGTGGCGCGCGAGACCGTTGCCGCGCGCGTCGAGGCGGCCGTCGCCGCCGGTGGGCGCATCGTCGACGCCTCCCATGCCCCATCCCACTGGACCCTGGCCGACCGCGCGGGCAACCGGGTCTGCCTCTGCGCGTGGCCGGATGGAAACGCGCAGTAGACGGGTATCGGGTTCGCCAAACCGCTGAAGAGGAGAAGATGATGGGTCCCGTCCGGGGTGCGCGGGCCGTGGCGATGCTGATCGGCTCGGTTGTGACGGTGGGCGATCTGGCGGCCCAGGCACCCTTGCCGAGAGCCGCCTACCTGCAAGCTCAGGCGCTCGACCGCGGGCCAGCCACCGCCATGGTCAGGAACATCTTCGTCACCCCCCATTGGATCGGGGGCACGGATCGCTTCTGGTATCGCCAAGAGACGGCGACGGGCCACCGGTTCGTGATCGTCGACGCGGCAACTGGCGCGGCGCGGCCCGCGTTCGACCATGGCGGCCTCGCCACGGCGCTCGCCGGCACCGGTGGCCAACCTCTGGATCCCCGCAAGCTTCCTTTCGAGCTGATCGAGCCGATCGGCGACGACTCGGTGCGAATCGCGATGGCGGGCCGCTCGTACCGATGCGCGGCGAGCGGCTCGGGATGTCGCGCCGGGACGGAACGTACCTCCCGTCCCGGCGTCCTGGTCTCGCCGGATGGCCGGCTTGGCCTGGTGAGTCGGAACGGGAACCTGGCGATCCGGGACCTCGAGACGGGGACCGAGCGGGTCCTTTCCGACGACGGCCAGGCGAACTTCGGCTACGGGATCTACTCCGACGGCTGGAAGGCGGCGTTCGTCACCCGCGCGCGGCAGGTGGCGGCCGGTGACTCGCTGCCCCCGATGGAGAGCTATTGGTCGCCCGACGGGAGGTTGGTGGTGGTGCCACGGATCGACCAGCGGTACGTGGCGCCGTACCCGATGGTCGAGACGGCGCCGCACGACGGGTCGTTCCGCCCCAAGCTCCATCCGATCCGGGTCCCGCTGGTGGGCGAAGCGCCCCCGACGCTCGAGTGGTTCGTCTTCGACGTCACCGCTGGTCGGAGCGTCCGGCTCGAGTATCCCTACGGCAAGCTGCTCGCGATGCAGCAGGACATGCTCGCGATCCGGCAGAGCTGGTGGAGCCCGGACAATCGGCATCTCTATTCGGTTGCTTTCGGGGACAACATGGAGTCGGCCTTCTTCTTCGACGCGGACGTCACCACCGGCCAGGTCCGGACGGTAGTCGAAGAGCGGCTCCTCCCCCGCACCGACCTCAATTCGACCTCGTACAACCCGCCCAACGTCCGGGTCACCGCCGACGGAAACACGGTCATCTGGTTCTCGCAGCGGGACGGCTGGGGTCACCTGTACAACTACGATGGCCGGACCGGTGCGCTCCGCAATCAGATCACCAAGGGCGAGTGGCTGGTCCGTGACATCATCGAGGTCGACGAAGCCCGCCGGAGGATCTACTTCACCGGTGGAGGGCGGGAAGGCGGCAATCCGTACTACCGCTATTTGTACCGGGTCGACTTCGATGGGTCCAACCTGACGCTGCTCTCGCCCGAGCGGACCGACCACATGCTGACCAGCCCGTGGAACGACGTCCTCGCGATCGACGGGGCGAGCGGCTACCAGGTGGTCTCGCCGAGCGGCTCGTACGTGGTCTACAACCATTCGACGCCGAGCCAACCGACCCGGAGCGTGATCCGGCGTACCGACGACGGCGGCCCGGTGGCGGAGTTCGAGAAGGCGGATGCCTCCGCGCTCTACGCCGCGGGGTTCCGGGCACCGGAGGAGATCACGGTCAAGGCGGCTGACGGCATCACCGATCTCTGGTGCGTCCTCTACCGGCCACTGGGATGGACCGCGGGACGTCGGTACCCGATCCTCGACGTCCTGTATGCGACCCCCCTCACCCCCGTGGTGCCGCGCAATTTCCTGATGGCGTTGACGGGTCCTTCGTCCCCGACGTCACCATCCTCGTACGCCGCGTTGGGCATGGCGGTGGTGATCGTCGACGGTCGGGGAACGACGTACCGGTCGCGGGAGTTCCTCCACTCGATCTTTGGACGGCTCAACGTCAACGGACTCGATGATCACGTCGCCGCGATCAAGACGATCGCGCGGCGCCATCCGTGGCTGGACCTCGGGCGAGTCGGCGTGATCGGGCGGTCGTACGGCGGCTGGAGCACCTTCCGGGCAATGCTCGAGTTTCCGGAGTTCTACCAGGTCGGGATCGCCGGGGCGCCGCCTGGGAGCCAGCACAACATGTACCTCGACTACCACGCGACGGCCATGCATGGCCGGCCCATCTACGACGACGGAAGCGAACGGCGACCCACGCCGACCGCGGTGCCCCGGACCTGGAACGTGATCGACGGACGGCAGCAGGCCGATCGGCTGCGGGGCAAACTCCTGGTGATCATGGGGGAACTGGACGAGAATGTGCTCCCGGGATCGACGCTCCAGCTGCTCCACGCCTTCCAGGCGGCGGACAAGGACTTCGATCTGATCTACCTGGCCGATCAGAACCACTACTTCACGGGCAACCGCTACGTTACCCGGCGGGTCTGGGACTATCTCGTCCGGCACCTCGTCGGACGAGCGCCGCCGGTTGCGGGGGGAGCGCGATGACCGAGCCACGGAATGTTCTCTGGTCGATTCTGGGCGTGCTCGTGGTGAGCACGGGCTGCTCGCGGAGTCCGGTGACTCAGGCGCCTCCTGGACAGGTGGCGCTCTACCGCGACGTCTGGGGCGCCCCTCACGTCTACGCCGAGCGGGAGGAGGACGGGTACTGGGGCGTGGGATACACCACGGCCGAGGATCATCTGGAAGGCGTGTTGCTCCGGTATCTCGCCCTCAAGGGCGAGCTGGCGAAGGCGTTCGGATCGGGGCCGCTTTCGGAGCAGACCGGACTGCGGGCGACCACCCTCCCCGGCCGAGCGATTCAGGACCCGGTCGCGGCGGACCTCGAGGCGAGGCGCTGGCGTCACCTGGCGGACGCCCGTCAGAACCTGCCGAGCCTTCCCGAGCAGGTTCGGCTCAACCTCGCGGCGTACATCGACGGCATCCAGCGGTACATGTCGGAGCATCCGGAGCGGGTACCGGCATGGGCACCCGCGCTGGAGCCGGCGCTTCCCCTGGCCATTTCGAGTCTGTTCATGCTTGCCAGCTCGGCGGGCACCTGTCAGCCGGCGATCGCTACCCGAGTGAGCCACCGCCCGGATAGCACGGGAGCCGGGAGCGCTCTCGCCTCGGCCGAGCCCGACGGCCGGATCGCCGCTTCCCCGCTCTCCGGTTCCAATACGTGGGCGCTGCCGGGTCGCCGGATGCGCGAGGGTGCCGCGGTGTTCAGCTCGGATTCGCATGGCGTCATCGAGGATTCCTACGGCACCTTCCTGAGCCCGACGCGCATCAGGGCCGGGCGGCTGGACGCGTGGCTGCTCGACGTGCCGGGAGCGATCATGGGTCTCAAGGGACATTCGCGGCACTACGGATGGGGATGGGCGGAGGGGCCTCGGCGTCCCGCTGACTGCGTGAAGCTCGAGACCATCGCGGGGCAGCCCCGTCGCTACCTCTACGACGGCAAGCCGGTCGAGATGACGGTGGAGCCATACGTCATCGAGGTCGCCGGCGGAGAGCCCGTTCGAGGCGAGTTCGAATATACGTCGCACAACGGGGTGATGTCGCCCGTGGTCCACCGGTCGGGGTCGACGGTGTACGCGGTGAGTTCGACCTATTCAGGGCGGGCCGGCTACGCCCACGTCCAGTTCCGGGAGATGCTCCTCGCGACCAACGACGCCGGAATGGAGAAGGCGCTCGAGGCGACCGAGATCTACCCGGCCAACCTCATCTACGCGGGTTCGGACGGCACCATCAACTACATCCGTCCAGGGCGCCTGCCGATCCGGCCCGCGGGCTCCGACGGCTCGACGCCAGTGGACGGCAACACGTCGGCGGCGGCGTGGCTCGGGATCCGCAAGCTCGCCGAACTGCTCCGGGCCAAGAACCCGGCGCAGGGGTATCTGACGAACAGCAACGTCAGCCCCGACATGATGTTCGCCGAGCCATTCTTCAAGGCGGCCGACTACCCCGCGGATTTCGCCTTCCAGCCGGGGCTGACCGGGACCCGTGAGCTTCGCTCCATCGACCTCCTCAAGGGCGACCGGGTCTTCGGGTTCGAGGATGCGATCGGCGTGGTCGGTGACGCGTTCGTGGTGAACACCGATCGCTGGGGTCCGGTGATTCGGGAGGTGGTGAGCGGGGAGCGAACGAGCGCTCCGGCCGACTCGGGATTCCGCCGCTACCTCGACACGTTGACGGCCTTTGACGGGCACTTCGTGCCCGAGTCGCGGGCCGCGCTGTACCACGCGCTGATGCGAATCAGGCTCCGGGCCGGTGATCGCGCGGTGGCCGCCGCCATCGAGGCCGCAATCAACACCGGCAAGCCCCTTACCCCGGCGCAGCGAGCGGTCCTCGTTTCCCTGGTCGATTCGAGCCACGCCGCGATCGGCAACGACCCCCGCGGCGGCACGCGGACGTTCGTGGACCTGTTCCGTATCGGTCGGGGCGGCGTGGGCGAGCCGTCTCGCGGGTTTACCCTGGGCCCCGTTTCCGCCGATCGTGCCACGGACCTGCAATCGTTCTGGGCCGCCATCTACACCCCGCCCGACAGCACGGGCATCCGGTGGTCGCTGGGGGGCACCCGACACGCGTTCCTGGTGCAGCTCGGGCCCACGGTGCGTTCAGTCAGCATGGCGGTCTTCGGCGCCAGCGACGAGCCGAGATCACCTCACTACAGCGACCAGTCGCGTCTCGTGGGTCGGGGCGCACTCCACTCGAACTTCTTCGAACCCTCCGAGCTGGCGGACTCGCTGGTTGTCACCAGGATTCTGACGACCCGGTAGGGCGGCGCGTTCTATCGGCTCCGGAACAGCCGATCGAGCCGCTCGCCGAACATCGCGACCGCCAGGCCTCCCACCGCGCCGATCGCCGCGTGGAGGGACCAGAACGCCATGGGGCTCATCCGCTCGTAGAACCCGCCGATCCACCCGATCAGGGTGTTGGCGACGAACAGCGTCATGAAGCTGAACCCCATCAGGGTCGCCTTGAGTCGAGCGGGGGCGGCCCGGGACACCAGGGCGAGCAGCGTGGGCCAGTAGTAAAGGAACCCGATCCCGAGAAAGAACGAGTAGAGCACGGGCCAGATCGGATGGACGAGCCCCGAGCCCGCCAGAAGTATCGCGCCGACCAGGATCAGGTTGCTCGCGGCCGCGAGCCAGGAGCCCACACCGATTCGCGCGAGGTCGCCAGGTTCCCGACCCCGGCGGGCCTGCAGTCGCCAGATCCAGAGCACCAGCGGAACCCCGATGATGGCGAAGAGCGAGTTGCTGGCCTGATACCACGGGATCGGGACCGTGAACCCCGCGACGGTCGGGGCCACGTGCTGCTGGATCCAGATCGGATTGACGTTGAAGAGCTGGAAGTAGGCGATCGACTGGAAGACGGTGAGCGCCATCACGGCCGCCAGGGCGGCAACCCGGCGCCGGTCGGAGGAGGTGAGCGCCTCGGTCGACCCGGATTCCCGCGCCACCCGAGCCGGCAGGTGCCGGTATCCGCTCAGGTAGGTGAACACTCCCGCGATCATGAAGAGCCCGGCGATGCCGAAACCCCACTGCCAGCCATACACCTGAGCCAGCGCGCCACAGACCAGCGGACCGAGCACGGACCCGATGTTGATGGCCGTGCTGAAGATGACGAAGCCCCGACTCCGGCGGGCCTCGTCATCGGGCGGGTAGAGAGTGCCGACCTGGGCCGTGATGTTGCCCTTGAGGAGCCCCGAGCCGACGACCAACAACAGGAGCGCGACGAGGAATGATTGGTCGAAGGCCATGGCGAGGTGGCCGGCGCTCATCGCGAGGGCGCCGATGACCACGGCGGCCCGCTGGCCGATCCACCGGTCCGCGATCAACCCGCCGACCAACGGCGTGAAGTACACGAATCCGGTGTAGAGGCCGAACGTCTGGGCGGCGAGCGCCTGGGTCGAGAGCGGCCCGACGATCGATTCGAGTGCGGACCGGAACGCGGGAAACCCGGCGATGCGCTCCACATGGCCAGGGAGGAGCAGCTGGTTGACCATATAGAGCGAGAGCAGCCCGGTCATCCCATAGTAGGAGAACCGTTCCCAGGCCTCGGTGAACGCGAGGTAGAACAGGCCACGGGGATGGCCCATGAACCCGCGATCGGAGTTGATCGGCTACCGCCCCCGGCGGCTTCGGACGAACTGGGTGATCGTCTCGGCCAGGGACTCGATCACGGCCTCGCCGATCTCCACCGTGGCGCCATGGGGATCGCCGAGGATGCCGTTCGGGGTGATGCCGCGAAGGCCCTTGGTGAGGAGTTCGTCGAGGTCGATGTGACCCATCTTGCCGATCTCGAGCCGGTCGAGATGGACGAGATGGCCATGCCGCGCCAGGAGGACGGACGTTTCCGTAACGTCGGCGTGGATCGCGTCGACCTCCTGGGGGCGGCCCAGCCGCGCGGCAGCGCCGATCATCGAGGCCATGGTCTGATGGAGTGCCTCGCGACCCGTGAACGCGATGATGGCGATGCCATCGGGCGCGCATTCCACCTCGAGGTCCGCCGCGGCCTTCCCGAGGGCTTCGAAGTTTCCGCCGTGGGAGGAGAGCAGGACGAAGGTCCTGAAGCCGTGCGGCGCCAGGCTCCGGACGGTGGCCTTGACCGTGTCGATGAAGACCGATTCCGGGATCGAGATGCTACCCGGAAACGCGAGATGGTGATCGGAGCACCCCGGACGAATCACCGGGGCCAGCAGCGCGTCGCCGAGCTTCGCGGCCACCCGGGCTCCGACGGCGTAGCCGATGGCGGTGTCGGTCATCGTCGGGAGATGGGGGCCATGCTGCTCCATCGACGCGGTCATGACCAGGACGGTTCGGGTGCCGGACGCGATCCGGGCCTCGACATCGGTCCAGGAGAGCTCTTCGAGCAGATTCGACTGAGTCATCCGGACAAAATACCGCCCGCGGCGATTGCGCGCGACGCCGCGCGGGCTCTCATGAGCCAGTTTCCGCCGGACCTGCGCGCGATTCGAGTAACCTCCACCCGGTGGTCTCGATGGCGCGGTCTTTCCCGGCACTCTGCCTCCTGCTTGCCGCCTGTGGCGGCGGTACCTCAGACCCGACCTCGCCGCCGCCGCCGCCCCCGCCACCCGGACCGCCGGCCTCGCTTCAAGTCCATGCCGGGGCCGGCCAGGATGGCCTTCCCGGACAGGCGTTGGCCGTGGCGCCGGCCGTTTTGGTGCGGGACGCGGCGGGCCGGGCCGTCTCTGGCGTCGTGGTGACCTTCTCGGTCGACTCCGGCGGGGGGTCGTTGGCTGCGGTGACCGGAACCACCGGGACCGATGGCGTGGCCACCGCCGGGGCCTGGACGCTCGGCCCGCTCGAGGGGCCCAACGTCGCCTCCGCCACCGCCGCTGTCGGCCGCGCGACCGTCCGCGCCACCGCTCGATACCCGACGACGACCATCGGCAACCAGACCCTCCCGCCTGGGGGCGGTTCCGTCTCGCTGGGAGGCACCGGCCCGCTGGCGGGGCTCCGGATCGATGCTCCCGCTGGCGCCTTCAGCGGACCGGTTGCGCTGCAGGTCGGCTACGCATCAGCCCTCGGCATGCCCCTCGACACGCTGGTTCGCCTCGCCTCGCCCCTGGTGACCATCGAGACCGCGGCGACGGGCGCGGCCGACAAGCTCTTCACCATGACCATTCCGGCCCGAATCGGGAGCGATGAGTTCGCCGTCGTGGCCTGGGTCGATCCCGCAACCGGCGTCCGGACCGTGCTCCCGACCGTCCGTTACGACAGCACCAGCGTAACGGCGGAACTCGGGGCGCTCACCGCGACGCCGACCGTGTCACTCGGCGGCCAGCAGGCGAGCCGCCTGACGATCGACGTCAAGGGCTGGCTGGTGGTGCTCGCGAGCAAGCTGACCGTGTTCGGGTATTCGTTCGATCTCGGGTTTCGGCCGGGGGTCGATGACTGGGCCTTTCCCCGCCTCGATACGCCTATCGGTGGCACCGGACTCGGTCAAGTTCTCACCGCCCAGTACTACTTTCTCAATCGGAAGGCGGCGCTGGGCAAGCTGTGGGACCACTTTGCCCGGGCGCCGGGAATCCCGACCAGTGATGTGCCGGGGATCTACTGGACGGCGGGCCTTACCCGGGACCTCACGCCGCTGGCCACTCGGCACGTGACCTCCGCGGTGGCCCGCCGCGCCGCCGCGCCGGCTGTCTACGACCGGCTGACCCTCTACTCCACCGTGATGGCAATGGCCCTCACCCGGCGTCCGCCGGTGCTGATCGCCGCGTACCCGGACATGACCGTACGGTCGCTTCTCGCCTACCGATGGGATGGCCCGGCCGCCCGGATCTACCACGCCAATCCCGAGTTCCCCGGCTCCCTCGACCGCTACTCCCAGTGGAGCGGCGACCGCCCATGTGCCCCGAACGACTGCACCATCGTGGCGGGGTTCGATCATCCACCCGTCCTGGCATCGCAGTTCGGCGAGGTGACGGCGGGGACGATGTACCGGGACCAGTTCCCCGCCACCTTCCTCGGGACCCCGGCGCCCCTTGCCGCTGGCGGAGGGGCTGAGGTAGACACCCTGTTTCTCGTGGGAGACTCGGAGCAGGTCTGGGTGGAGATTCCGAGCTGGCCCTACCAGGCGCCGCCCTCGAATCCGCCGCAGCACGGGGCCGCGGGGTTCCAGGATCAGCGGGTATACCTGGAGGAGAGCGCCGACACCTGGGTCGAGTATCCCGGCGGCTCCAGCGGACCGGCCGCCGTCGTCGACGCGGAGGTCCTGCGGACCGGTGACGACATCCGGTGGGTAGACCGACGGATCGCGGTCGAGGCGCGCGCCATCGATCCGCCTAACGCGATCACCCGCTGGGCGGGGTTCAAGATCCTCCGAGTCATCCGGTATGCACCCGAGTTGGTGGCCAGCGAGGTCGACGGCGCCCCGACCACCTTCGAGTTGATCAGCACCGGTCCCAGCCTCCCCGAGGGGTTCCGGTATCGCATCATTTGGAACGACGGGACCCCGCCGCTGGTCCGGACCTCGAAGCCCGTCATCGTGACGCACGAGTTCCCTGACACGAAGCGTCGCGAGGTGGTGCTGGAGATGATCCACCCGGGCCTCGACAAAGTCGTGGGCCGCACCTCGGTGATGGTCGGCAAGGACGACCTCGGAGCCTTCCGGCTTCGGTCGGTCACTCTCGACTACGGGACCGAGGGCCCCCAGATCAGCAGCGATGGCCGGTGGCGGGTCGATACCACTCGGTTCGAGCGGATCCGATCCAATCTCACCCAGGCAGCCATCCGCTTGGTCGAGTCGCCCTTCACCCGATTCTGCGCGACCTGTTCCGACCCCGTCGTGCCCGTCGGTCTCTACCTGCTGGAGGGCGCGTCGATCACCGACGAGACCCTTCGTTCGCCGGAAACGATCTCGGCGTTCGCGTCGAGCGGGTTGGCCGGCGCCACGCTTTCGATCGCCCCCGCTCCGCTGGTCCGCGCCTGGAACCTGGTCCGCACGACGGAGGCGGCAAATCCGATCTGCATCAACCCGCCCGACCAGTACCAGGTGGACGGCAACACCTCGGAAGGCACCCTGCGGGCCACCACCGCGCAGGCGTGCTGGTACAACCCGTGGCCGGACAAGCCCGAATACTCGGGCTTTCCCCAGATCACCGTCGACGTCGACGTGGTCTTTTCCAGGGGCGAGGTGACGGGGACGTTCACGCTCACCTACCTGTTTCCGCAGACCCGAACCGTCGTTCAGAAGAAGCGGGTCCGGTTCTCGTTCACGGGGACGAAGGTGGTCGACTGATCCACTCGCCCCCGCAGGGCGGTGCCCTTATTATCGGCGGATGACTCACTCATTCGCCTTTGCCGGCCGCCTCGGCCGCCGGTTCCTCGCGGGCGCCGCCGCGATCACGTTAGGTTTGGTTCTCACGACGGGAGGGCTGGCCGGTCAGGCCGCCCCCCAACTCCCCCGGACCGACTACCCGAAGGCCCCGCCCCTGCCGGACATGACGGGCAAGGTGGTCCTGATCACCGGCTCGACCGACGGCCTCGGTCGCGACGCGGCCCGTCGGATCGCCGCCGCCGGCGCCTTGGTGCTCGTGACGGGCCGAAGCGTGGAACGGGGCGAGGCGCTGGTGGCCGAGATCAACGGGAGCGGCAAGGGAAGCGCCCGGTTCTACCAGGCGGACCTCGCCTCCCTCGATCAGGCCCGCCGGCTGGCCGATCAGGTGACCCGTGACCACCGACGCCTCGACATCCTCATCAACAACGCCGGGGTCGGGTTCATCTTCGACAGCACCAGGAAGTTCAGCGCCGAGGGGCACGAGATGCACTTCGCCGTGAACTACCTGGCGCACTACCTCCTGACCAAGCGACTGCTCCCGCTGATCGTGGCCAGCGCGCCATCCCGGATCATCAACGTCTCGTCGGGCTCGCAAGCCCCGATCGATTTCGACGACGTGATGATGGCCAAGGGATACACTGGCGGCCGCGGCTATGCGCAGAGCAAGCTGGCCCAGATCATGATGACGATCGACATGGCTCCGGAGCTCGAGAAGCAGGGCGTCCTCACCTATTCGCTCCATCCAGCCACCACGATGGGCACCACGATGGCGCTCGCGCTCAAGGTCAAGCCGCGCTCGACGATCGCGGAAGGGGTCGAGTCCGTGATCAACGCCATCACCACCACCGAGCCGACCGGGACGTATTTCAACCAGCTCAAGCCGGTCAAGGCGCAGGCCCAGGCCTACGACGCCGAAGCTCGGGCCAAGCTTCGGGCCCTCAGCGAGCAGATGGTGGCGGGCCGATAAGGACCGCCGGAAGGATGGTCCGCACCCGCTCGGGGTGTTCGAGGCGGTGGTGCGGGTCAACCTGATCGGAACCTCCAACGTGACCCGCCTGGCCGCGGCCGCCATGGCCGAGGGCGAGGCGGACGCCTGCTAACCCGTCCGTCTGTCGCTCGGCCAACAAGTCCCCTTCCCTCCACGCCTCGGCCGACCCGAGGAGTTTGCCCACCTGGCGATCCCGATCGTCGAGAACCCGATGCTCGACGGCGAGACGATTCGTCTCGACGGCGCGATCCGAATGGCCCCGAAGTAACCCGCCTGACAGGTTCCCGGATCGCTTGACGCAATGCCGGGTGTGCCGGCCAGTTCGTGGGCCGGCCTCACCCCTCGGCAAGGGCTGGTGGCGTCATGGAACGGATCGTCTGCGCGGTGGCGGTGGGCCTCCTGATCGGCTGTGGCGGGGCAACCCCGCCGAGCCCCCCGCCACCGCCGACCACGGGCGTGATTGGCCTGGGCCTCAATGTCGGCAACACCGCCATCCAGCAGGGCAACAGCACGCCCATCACGGCGCTGATCACCAGGGCCGGCGGGTTCACGGGTGCCGTCACCCTCTCGGTCGAAGGATTGCCCGCTGGTGTCACGGCGACCCAATCCGGCGAAACCACGTCCGGCACGACCACGACGATCACCGTGACCTTTGCGGTGGGCCTGGGTGCCACGCCGGGGCTGACCAACCTGATCCTCCGGGCCCGAGGCAGTGGCGTGGCCGACGCCGTCGCGTCGCTCGGGCTGACCGTTACCACGGCCCCAATCCCGAGTTACGGGATCACGGTGACCGGATCGCCGCTCACCATTCCCCAAGGCGGGAACGGGCAGATGGCGCTGACGATTGCCCGGAACGCCGGCTTTGCCGGGAGCGTGGCGCTGGCGGTCGAAGGCGCGCCGGTCGGTCTGACCACGTCGCTCACCCCGACCGCCACGACCGGGACCAGCGCCACCCTCACGATCATCGCCGGAGCCAGCCTGGCCGCCGGCACCTACTCGCTGACGATCCGGGGCACCACCGTCGGGTTGGCCGACCAGCTGGCCGTGATCCAGGTCACGGTCACGGCGGTGACGGCATCGGGCGAGGCACGCTTCGATTTCAGTACCTGCGGCACCCCGTTCGTGATCTGGGCCGCCTATCGTGACGGGAGCGGAGCCTGGACCCCGGTCGACGGGCCGGGCGGTTTGTATCGATTCTCGATCGCTTCCCCGCTGGCGGCCTTCGCGTACGTGACTCGGCCGAGCGGGAGTTCGGTGACCACGACAGTGGTCCATTTCATGACCCGAGCCGAGATGAGCGTGGGCCCGATCGTGTTCTGCCCCGCGCTGCCGCTCAACTCCAAGATCATCAACGGATCGGTGACCGGATTGACCGGGCAGCAAGCCGTCCTATTGAATCTCGGCGGCGCCTTCGGGAATCCATCCGTCTTGTTTCCGACGTACACGGTGGCCGGAGTCCCGGATGGCGACCGGGACCTGGTGGCGTATCGGTTTGCGATCGTGCCCGCCGCCACGGACCGGATCATCGTTCGGCGCGATCTCAACATCCCGAACGGTGGGTCGATCCCGCCACTCGATTTCGCCGCGGCGGAAGCGGTGGCTCCGGCCAACGCCAACCTAACGATTTCCGGGACGGTGGCTGGTGAAGCTCTCGGCCACGAGATGTATTACCTGGCCCGGCCGAGTTGCGACCGCGGCCTGCTGTACCCGGTGAGCAGCTCCGCCTCGTCGACGCCGATCTTCGGCATCCCGGCGAGCACTCAGCGGGCCGACGACTTTCACCAACTCAAGATCAGCGCGGCGGCCGGACCCACCAGTCGATCCGTCACCCAGTCGTTCCACGGGCTGGTCGATCGAACCGTGACCCTCGGTCCAACGCTCGGCGCCCCGACGGTGACGTCGCTGGGTGGGGGATACAAACGGCTCCAGGCATCGTTTGGCTTTCCGGTCGACTACACGGCACCCGTGCTCTTCCGCTACCTCCAGACGACCGGGGTTCCCCGGTTCGTCGAGCTGAACGCCACGCCGGCCTGGTTCGGCACGACGGCGGCGGTCCTGGCCATGCCGGACTTCACCGGCGTGACGGGATGGCTGGACACCTGGGCGCCCGGCGCCGCGCTCGCGGCGCGCTGGACCATCCTGGCCACCGGGGGCGACGTTACCGGGTCGGCGTGCCGGGAAGGGTTTCGCTTCATCGAGGCCACCGCCACCGGCACAAACTGAGCAGCGGCCGAGTCGGCGGGGCCGAAACGTCCGGTCACCACTGCCGTAGGGGAGACCATCCCCCGTGGACCCGCCAACCCGGAGCCGCCGTGAAGCGAAGAGATGTTTTCTGCATGGCTGGCGCCGTGGCACTCGGCGCCGGCCGGGTATTTGGACAACGGCCGGACCCGTCGCAGTCCTCACGGGAGCCATCGCTCGCGCCAGGCGCGCCAACATCGGCGGAACGAGCGGCCCTGATCGAGTCATTCCGGGCCCGGTCCGACGGATTGGACCGCCGCTTCGAATTCCGGACCCACGCCAGTGACTGGACCATGCCGTACCGGCTCTTCCAGCCACGCGCGAGTGACCCGCTTCCCCTGGTCGTGTATCTCCATGGAAGTGGGGGACAGGGCACCGACAACCAACGGCAGTTGGGTCTCGGCAACACGTTCGGGACCCGCGTCTGGGCCCTTCCGGAGAACCAGGCCAAGTACCCCTGCTACGTCCTGGCGCCCCAGACCGACCGGGGATGGATCCGGTACGCCCCGGCCGAACCTGGCGACACCAGAGCCCGACCGATGCCGGGCCTCGGCGACGGCGCCCGCCTGGTACTGGAGATCATCGACGCCCTGAGTCGCGAATTCCCGCTCGACCCCCGCCGGATTTATCTGGCCGGCCAGTCGATGGGCGGCAGCGGGGTCTGGCACCTAACCGCCCAGCAACCCCGCCGCTTTGCCGCCGCGGTGACCTGCTGCGGGAGCGCCTCGGCCGACCGCGCGGTGGATTCGCGGGAGACCCCGGTCTGGAACTTCCACGGAGACGCGGACCCGACGGTGGAACCGGCCACCTCCCGCGAACGGATCGCGTCCCTCCGCGCCGCGGGTGCTCGACCGATTGCCACCGAGTACGCCGGCGTGGGACACAACGTCTGGGAGTGGGCCTTCACGGAACCTGCCCTGGTGCCCTGGGTGTTCTCGCACCGGCGACGGGACTGACCGCCGAGTCCAGCGGTCGGGCTACATCCTGATCAGCGCGCACCCCGCGTTCTGGGCCCGCGCCAAACCGAAAATGCCGGACGGCACGAGGTAACACCCTGGGAGGAGGCCGGCCCGGAGCTCGCCGAGCACTTCGTCCTGAGGACGACCAGCGGCGGTGGCCAACCGCCGCGACAGATGACCAAGAGCGAAATCGCAGGCAAGCAGGATGGCCCCGCGGCCGACCAACTCCGCCAGAT
>CADEGB010000006.1:10807-26632 GCA_902826755.1 uncultured Gemmatimonadota bacterium | reverse complement strand
CCGGGGAATCCGGCGGCGGGGCGGCGAAGGAAGGGATTTCGTCGCGCCGGGGTGCCGGTGTCCGGGTCGTTGGTCTTGGTCTGGGATCCCAGTTCGAAGCGGTTCCAGAGGGCGTCGGTGAGCGCGGCGGCGGTCGCGGTCGTCCGGATGTTCAGCACGATGCCAGGGCGGAACCCGTTGGGGCCGTACACGGCGGTGCAGTTGTCGAGGTATCGCCCGGCAAGCTGGAGAACCATGGGATCGGCCGGATCGCCCATGGTCGGCCAGTCGAAGGTCGCGCGGTCGGTGGCGTCGGCGAGGCGAGTGACCCACGTTAGATCCCAGGCCGGTTCGACGGGGGCAGGGGCGGCGGCACTCTGCCGGACCACCTCGAGACCGAGGGGCGCTCCGAGGGCCAGGGCGCCCAAGTCCCGGACGAACGCGCGGCGATTGGACTGCTCGGAACGTGAGGTCATCGGATACTCCGGGTTAGGCGTTGGGGGCCGGCGGCGGCCGGGGTCGCCAAGCGGGGCGGCGCCAAACGCCGGGGCGTAACCGGCCTGGAGCATGGCTTCGTTCCGGACGACCAGTGGCGTTTCGAGTTCGGCAAGCCAGGCCAACAGCAACTCTCGGCTGGGCCTGGCCCGGCCACTCTCGACAAAACTGACATGGCGCTGCGAAACACCGAGGCGAAGGGACAGCTCGAGTTGACTGACGCGACGCGCCTTTCGCACCTGCTGCAGGGTATCGCGAAGCGAAGCCGGCGGATCCATACCTAGACTTAAGCCCCATCGCGCGGCGTTTCAATGACCTCCGAGGTAGTTGCCCTGGTTGCCGGGAAGGCGAATACTCCGGGCACCACCCTTTCGGAGGATGCAGTCGATGCGTCGCAACCGGATCATGGTCACGCTGGTCCTGTTCGGAGCCCTGACGGCCGCTGCGCTGTGGCGCCACGGATATTGGGGTATCCTCGCGCCCCACTTCCAGAGCCCTGGCGGCGCCCAGGTGTTCGTCGACCTGGTGATCGCGTTGAGCCTGTTCCTGGTCTGGATGTGGGGCAACGCCAAGGCCACGGGTCGGAATCCTTGGCCGTGGCAGGTCATCACGCTGGCGCTGGGCTCGTTCGGACCGCTCCTCTATCTTCTCACCGGCCGGCCGACTTCCGAAACGAGGTGAAGCCGGCAAACCATGTCGGTCCACTCGGGGCGGACTGATGCCAGAACGGAGGAAGGGGTGACCGACAGCGAGCGACAGATCCTCGAAGCCCTCGACGCCGCCGTCAGGTCCGCGGCAGGCGTGATCGGGCCGATCGTGGCAACCGTGGATCGGAAGTTGGCGGCGAACCCTGACGAGGTGCTAGCATGGGAGTCGATTCCTCTCGACCGATACCGGATTCCGTTGCCGCCCTCGATCCGGTCGAGCTGGGTCTTCGTCCTGCGGGCCAAGGTGGTAACCGGAGCGGAACGTCACCCGAACAGCCACCAGCGAATGATGTCCTACCGGGGCCACGGCGACTTTCAGACCAGGCCCGCAGAGAGTTGGCTCTCACATCACTTGGCCAGCGAGCCGACGTTGCCGCTCGACCGCCGGTGGATCTCGATTCCGCCCAACGTCTGGCACCAAGGGGTGGTCGGGGACGAACACTGGGCGGTTGTGTCGTTCCACACGGTTCTGCCTCACGAACTGATCGAAGAGCGCCCGGCGATCGAGGCAGCCGGGGCAAGTCGGCAGCGGCGGTACGCTCCGGCGGATGGAAACAGCCCCTGATGAGTCGCCGAGTGCTGGCGATGGTGCTGCTGGCCGGGATAGCCGCCGGCGCGGCTGGCGCGCAGGGAATCGCGATCACCGTTCATCCCAGCCGCCCCCTGATCGAACGAAGCGACTGCTGTCAGTTCCTCAACTTCGACTTCGTCGCCACCAACGCCGGGGCGGTTCCGGCCGAGTTGATCGAGATTCGGGTGACCGGAGTCGATCGACGCGGCGGAGTGCTGTTCGTGAAGAGGCTGCATGGCCAGGCCCGGTTGCCGGGCATCGCGACCGTGCCGAACCGAATCGTCCCCGCGGGCGGCGAGCTGGCCGTGCTGAACCCGTTTCACACCCACGACCGATCAGTGCAGATTGCGCGCCTCGACTATCGCTTCAATGTCCGGCGGGGGGGCGATGTCGACACCGTGACGGTGGTGGTTCGCCCGCTGGAGTACGTCACCCGGACGCGCCTGGTGGTGCCGGTGATCGGGCGAGTGCTGGTCCATGACGGGCACGACTTCTACGCCCACCATCGCCGACTCGACATTACCCGGTTCAAAGACACGGACATGAAGCAGTTCGATCGCTACGCCTACGACCTGACGCTGGTCGACGAGCGAGGCGAGCTTCATCCACCAGGAAATCCCCGCATCGAGACGTCGTTCGGCTGGGGTGCCACGGTCGTGGCTCCGGGGGACGGGACCATCATCGATGCGGAGAACGGCGCGATCGACCGACTGCCTGGGGCCCCGCCGTTCGATGAGGCCGCGGTCGGAACCGACTACCGTCAGTTCCTCGGCAATTTCGTCGTCATCGATCACCACAACGGGGAATACAGCGTGCTGGCCCACCTTCGGCAGGGATCCGTCTCGGTGGCTCGAGGGGACCGGGTTCGCGCCGGCCAGCGAATAGCTCAGATCGGCGTGTCCGGCGAAGGCGGTCGAGTGCCCCACCTTCACTACCAGCTCCAGGACGGGCCGGATCCGTTCCGGAGCGAGGGGCTCCCCTCGTCGTTCACCGCGTTTCATCGGCTCCGCGGCACCACCAGGATCCCAGTGGCGCGGGGACAGATCGACACGGGCGACATCGTCGATGGAAGCCCGGGTTCGGGCGCCCGCGTCAGTCCGCCACGGAACCAGCCGTGACGGACCGACGAGGTCAACGCCAGTTACATCGGTTCGTCGGCCGACGGGCCGTACACGCCCGGGACCGGAACATCCTTGAGGCGGAGATAGACGCCGAGTTGCGCGCGATGGTGGACGATGTGGTTCATGGCGAAAGACCGGATGACCGCGATCTTCGGCATGGTGAAGTAGATCTGCTCGCCATTGCGGAGGGTCCAAGGCTTCAGGAACTCCTCGTCGCTGGCGCCGGCAATGGCCGCCCGGGCGCCGGCAGCCCCGGCCTCGAACGCCGCCACGGTGGCGGCCGTCGACCCGAAGGTGGTCGGGGTATAGCCCTTGGCGAAGTCGAGTTCGGAGGTGTTCAGCGTCATCGTGGCCCAGCCGGGCAACTCGGCGACATGCGCCGCCAACCGCCCCATCGTCATCGACTTGGGGTGCGGGGCCCAGTTCTGGTGGGCCTCCGGAACCGCCTTGAGCACCTTGATGGTGCTTGCCACTTCATTGTCCCACTCGCCCAACAGTGATTGCGCGATCGACATCGAATGCTCCCGGCGTAATGTTGAAAGTACCCGAATAAGTACCGAAGATAGTAGTCGCCGAAGGGGCCGTGTCAATGTCCGACGAGCCTCGGCTTTCGCGAACCTCGATGCGCCCCGGGGGGCCCCAACCATGATCGCACGAACGCTGCTTTTTCTGGGCATGGCTTCCATCGGCCTCGATCGGCCTTCGGCGCCGACCATCTCGGGCACGGTCCGGTACGCGGACGGCCGGGTGGCCGCCAACTGCCGGGTCCTGGTGTTGCAGCCCGCGTTCGATCCGCTGAAGGAGGTCCGCTGTGACGCCTCGGGCCGCTACCGGCTGACCCTCGAAGCCGGCACGTACAACGCCATCGCCATCCTCGACGAGGGGTACGGGAAGACCACCTTGGAGTTCTGGGCTTGGAACGTCCGGGTCGCCGGGGATCTGGTGCTCGATGCCGTCATCGGACAACTCGAGGTCTACAACCTTTCGGTCTGGAACTCCAAGGGTGGAGCGCCGAGCTTCTTCGTCTCGTTCCGGCCGATGGCACTCGATCGTGCCCTCGCCAATCGGCCGGCGGAGATGCGAGTGGTGCAGGACGACACCCTGCTCGTCCAGGACATCAGCCCGACGCTTTCCCGGGAGACCGTGCGCGTGGCAGTAGACGGAGTGCCGACCGACATCGAAAGATTCCAGACCTATTACGAGCGCTACTTCGACCAGGCCGCCAAGGCGCACCGCTACTTGCCGGTGGTGCTCCTTCAGTTGCGCCGGCCGGGGCTGACGAAAGGAAACCACGTCGTCGCGGTCCGGATCACCGACGCACGCACCGGCGCCTTCGGCGAAGGGACCATCTGGTTCGAAAGCAACGAGGCGGGACTCGGCTTCTAGCGCTGGCACGACGGAGGACGACGGCGCATCTTACCAGCAGCCCGTCGACACCACCCACTTCCCGAGCCCTGCCGATGCACCGCTCCGCCCTGTTTCTCGCCGCCTTCGTGTTGCTCCCTCTTGCCGGTGATCCCGGCGCCAACCCAAAGCTCAAGGCCGCGGCCGTGGCCGAGGTCGAGACCCAGGCCACCGACCTGATCAGGCTGGCGGACTCGGTCTGGCACTTCGCCGAGACCGCCCTTCGGGAGACCCGATCCGCCGCCCTGCTCGCGAGCCACGCGGAGCGGGAGGGCTTCCGGGTGGTTCGCGGCGTGTCGGGGATGCCGACCGCGTTTACGGCCGAGTTCGGCACGGGAAGCCCGATCATCGGCATCATGGGTGAGTACGACGCCCTGCCCGGCTTGTCGCAGACGACCATCACGTCCAAGGAGGCCCGAGTGGCGGGGGCGGCGGGACACGGCTGCGGCCACAATCTCTTCGGCGCGGCCAGCCTGGGGGGCGCGATCGCGCTCAAGCGACTGATCGAACGGGGTCAGCTCAAGGGCACCATTCGATTCTACGGGACGCCGGCCGAGGAGTCGGTGGGCGGCAAGGTCTACATGGTACGGGAGGGCGCGTTCAAGGATGTCGACGTGATGCTCGCGTGGCACCCGGCGGACCGGACCCAGGCCGACAATGGCAGCAGCCAGGCGATCGTCGATTTCGTGGTGGAGTTCCGCGGCAAGACCGCCCACGCCGCGGGGGACCCCTGGAATGGCCGAAGCGCCGCCGACGCGGTCGAGGCCTTTACCCACGGGGTGAACCTGCTCCGCGAGCACGTGCGACCTTCCGTCCGGATGCACTACACGGTGCAACGAGCGGGTGATGTCCCGAACGTTGTCCCCGACTACGGCCGGGTCTGGATGTGGGCCCGGGATTCGAAGAGTGCCCAGCTCGATGCGGTGCTGACCCGGGTTCGGGACATCGCGGACGGCGCGGCCAAGATCGCCGGCGTCGAGGGGAAGCTGACGGTTCAGGCCGGTGACTACGAGATCCTGGTGAACCACGAAGGCTCACGGCTGCTCGACCGAAACCTGCGGTTTCTCGGACCGATCAGCTACACCGAAGAAGAGCAGTCATTCGCGAAGGCGATCCAGCGGACAGTCGGGATCGCCGAGCGCGGTGTGGTGGGAGCGCCCCAGCCGCTCAAGGTGCCGGCGCCGACGGAGCCGGAGGGCGGCTCGACGGACGTGGGCGACGTGAGCTGGGTGGTCCCGACGCTCCACTTCAGCGTCACCACGGGAGTCTGGGAATCACCGTGGCACGCGTGGCCGGTGGTGGCCACGGGGGGAATGTCCATCGGTCACAAGGGAATGCTCCACGCCGCTAAGGTGATGGCGGTGACGGGCGCCGACCTGTTCGTGGACCCCGCCCTTCGCAGCGCGATTCGAGCCGAGTTCACCGAGCAAACCAAGGGGTTTGCCTACCGACCCTGGATTCCCGCGGGGCCGCCGCCTCTGCCGACCACTCCCTGACGCTGGTCTTCGACCGGCACCTCACCTGACCCGGGCCGAGTCCGCGACGACGGCCCGGATCAGGTAGCGGGGCACCAGCTGCTCGCGAAATCGCCGCCAGACCCGGTACTGGTTGTAGTTCCCCGCGGTGAACACCGCGACCAGATCGAGCTCGGGCACCACGATGACCAGTTGCCCACCATTGCCGCTGGCCTCGTACTCCTGGTAGGTCCTTCCGTTCCATTGAAGTTCGAATCGGTGCCACCCGAACCCGTCGGACCCGCCATCGGCCGTGGCGATCTGATGCGCGGTCGATTGCCGGACCCATCGTTCGCCGACCACTCGCCGCCCCTGCCACCGGCCGCCGTCGAGGTACAGCTGGCCGAGCTTGAGGAGGTCGCGCGGACGGAGGCGGAGGCCGCCGCCCGAGTAGCCCTCCCCGTCGGGCATCAGGTTGACATGATAGCGGTCGATCCCGAGCGGCCGGGCCAATCGCTGATCGAAGAAAGCGGGCAGCCAGGAACCGGTGGCTCGGCGGATGACCGCGCCGGTCAGGTTGAGCGTGCCGGAGCAGTAGGCGTAGCGGGAGCCCGGATCGACCGCCACCGGAAGGTCGAGAACAAACCGGTACCAATCCGGCTGCCGCCGCTGCCGCTGGAGCCGGTCCTCGTTGCCGGGCGAGGCGGCGTCGTTGTCGTCACAGGCCAGGCCGGTGGCGTGGGTCAGCAGGTGACCAACCGTGATTTTCCCCTTCCGAGAATCGTCCGCGGATGCGCCGAGGTAAGGGTAGACCGGGGTGGCCGGGGAGAACGGAGCGGGCGACTGGTCCATGGCGATGCCGGCCAGGATCGAGGCAACGGTCTTGGAGGCGGAGCGAAGATCATGAGTTCGGTCTGCGGAGTAACCGTGGAAATACTCCTCCAGCACCAGCCGGCCGTGCCGCGCCACCAGGACTGAATGAACCAGTGGCGCACCGTCGGCCGTCGGGTCGGTGGCGAGGATGGAATCGACCAGCTCCTTGAGCGGGCCTGGATCCATGCCGACCCGTTCCGGCGCCGATGGGGCCCAACCATCGGCTCGGGTTGCTGGGAGCCGGTAGCGATACGGGGCTGCGGCCGGCCGGGGAAGAAAGCCGATCGCGGCCGCGGAATCCCGCGGCTCGAGCGAAAACGGAACCCCGAAGTCCATGGTGATCCGACGTTGGGCCGAGTCATACGCCTGGCGGAAGCGCACCTGACCTGAACTCGGATCGGCCAGTTCGATCGCGTCCCCATCGCGCCGGACTCGGAACGCCGCGAGTCCGCCGTTCCAGCGCATGTCCGGGTTGTGGAACGATCCGGTCAGCGTCCCGTCGGCCGCTCGACGGATCAGGAGGTACAGCGTGATCCGGTCTTCGAGCGGTGCCACCACGCCTCGCCAGATGCCGGCCCCCGCGGCGACGAGCACCACCGGGGTGGCGTAGCGATATCCGGCCGTCGTCAACGCGGGCTGGAGCCAGAACCCGCGGACCCCGTCGGGCACCGACCGACCCCTGAATTCCCCGGCGCCGGCCGGGAACACGAGCCGGAGGCTGTCGCCGGACCCGGCGGCGGTCGCCTCCGCGCCGGCCAAGGTGCCGACCCATTGGTCGCCCGCTCGGCGGAGGAGGAGTTCTCCCCGGAGCTCAGGGCCAAAGACCCGGTCGGCTCCCCAGAGCCCGATCAGGTCGTCGTCGACCCGAGGCTGGGCGGCCACAGGGCGGCCCATCGGACCCAGCAACAGCATCGTCAGCAACGCCACCCGCGAAACCATCGTGCGCACCTCGAAGAGAGGACCGGAAAGATGGGACCGTTGGGGCTCCCGTGTCTTGTCCGGAGCAAGCCGGCTGGAACCGGACCAGCCGTCTGGCGAGCGTCATGACGGCACAGGGCCGGTCCGGGCGTCCTGGCGGTCCGCCCCGATCGTGGCGATCCTTGGAGTCGTCAATCCCGACCGGAACTTTCGATGCAACGCTGGCTCTTAGTCATGACCCTGATCGGCTGGCCCGCGCAGGCCGCGGCCCAGACCTGGGAGGCAATCCACCCGGACGGGGCCCGGTGCGCCAGGGGCAATCCGTGGCACTTCTGGGTCCACCGGGGCAGCTCCGAGAAGCTGTTGTTCTATCTCCAGGGTGGTGGCGCCTGCTGGCTCAAAGCGAATTGCGACCTCGCTGCCCAGCCCACCTTCGACCCGGCGGTGGACGAGCGCGACGACCCGTCGCGCGGCGGCGGCATTCTCGAGTTGGACCGGCCTGCCAATCCGTTTCGAGGCTGGACCGTGGTCTTCGTCCCCTACTGCACGGCGGACGTCCATCTGGGCGGTCGATCCGTCGGGTATGACGGCGTGGGTATGGACCACCGGGGGGCCGCGAACGTGGCCGCCGCGCTCGCCTGGGTCCGGGCGCACTCGAGCGGACCGCGCGAAATCGTGGTGGCGGGGGGCAGCGCCGGCGCCATCCCGGTGCCGGTCTACGCGACGCGATTGGCGGCAGCCTATCCGACCGCTCGGGTGACGGGCATCGGTGATGGGGCCGGCGGCTACCGCTCCCCGGCAATTCCTGGGATCCTCCGGCTGTGGGGCGTTCCGGCCGCGATCAGTGATCGACCCGAGTTTGCCGCGATCGACTCGACCCGCCTGACGTTCGAGTCCCTCTACATCGCGGCCGCCCGGGCTCGGCCGAAACTCCGACTGGCCCAGATCAACCAGGATCGCGACGGAGTCCAGCTTCAGTTTCTGGCCCTGCTCGGCATCGTGGATACGCCGCTCGCCCCGTTGCTGGCGGCCAACCTCGACGAGATCCAGGCGGCGGTGCCCTCCTTTCGCCGCTATCTCATTCCGACGGCGGAGCACACCATCCTGACTCAGCCAGGGTTCTACACCACCGTCGTCAACGGCGTTGCGTTGGCCGACTGGGTGACCGCGACGATCAACCAGGAGCGATGAACAGAGTGGCCTACCGCGCGGACTGAAGCTTGCCGAGGATATCGCCGAGCCACCGCTGCACCATCACGAGGTCGCCCGGGAACTCCTCGTTCCGCAGCATCAAAAAACCGCTGCGATCGGACAAGGCATCAATCACCCGGGCAGCTGGTTCGACCATGTCACCGGAGCCGATGAGAGGGGGAGGCCAAGTTGCCGCGTTGCTTGCCGTCCGGATCGGCGGTGTAGCTCGCCACTCGCACGCCGCCCAATGGCTCGCCCCAGGTTTCCTCGGCCGGCAGGTCCTTCCCCGCCCAGCGGATCCGGCAGACGTCTCCCCAAGGCACGTCGAGGATCTTACGCCGGACCGGGCTCGCCGTCCACTCGATGACGCCGCCGCCGAGTGGCCGGTCGACGGGTGGGGTCGTCCTGTCGCACCGCTCGTCGATCAGCGGGCCGAGCGAGGAAGCGGCCGAGCACCGGTGACGCCGACGATCCAGTCGGCCATCAGCTTGAGCGCCTGGGGGTCGATCGTCTCGGTGAGGGTGCCGTACTCGGCCGGACTGCCGGTGGTCGTGTTCTGGAAGAGATGATTGAGGCCCGGCAGCACGATCACCTTTGCCCTGGGATTGTTGGCGAAGGCGGCTTTCATCGGCGGCTCGTTCTGACTGGCCAGCACTTGAACGTCCTTGCCGCCGAGGAGGGCGAGCACCGGGATTCGGAGCGACTCCAGCGTCGGCCGCGGATCATAGGTGAGGAAGGTGCGAAACCAGGCGCCGGTCAGGCGCTTGATGGAAGGGGCCGCCTGCGCCTCGGGGGTGCCGTCCGACGTCACGATCCTGATGGCGGCCTGATAGGCGGCCGCCTCGTCCGGCGAGCTGAGGACCGCGTCGACCAGCGCCCGTTGCCTTTTGCCGGTGGCCTCGACCTGTTCGGCCGGGGCGCCGCTCGAGGCGACGACGGCGCGGGCCTGCTCGATGAGGACATCCGCGCCGCTGACGCCCGGACCTGCCCAGAGGACGGCGAAGGCGACGTCGGGATTGTTCCGAGCAACGATCGGCGCGATGATCCCGCCTTCGCTGTGGCCGAGCAGCCCGATCCGCCTGGCGTCGATCTCGGGCCGGCTCTTGAGCCAGTCGATGCCGGCCTGGACGTCGGTGGCGAAATCCAGGCTGGTGTCGTTCGGCCCGGCGCCGGTCGAGCCGCCGGCTCCCCGGTCGTCCACCCGCAGCACCGCGACGCCGCGCCGGGTGAAATGGTCGGCCAGCACGAGGAAGGGCCGGTGCTCGAACAGGGTCTCGTCGCGATCCTGTCGCCCAGATCCCGTGATCAGCAGCACGGCGGGGAACGGCCCGGTGCCGTGAGGTACCGTGAGGGTGCCGGCGAGATGGACCCCGGGCCGGGCCGCGTTGTCGTAGGAGGCTTCGACCTCGCGGTAGGGATACGGCTTGGTCGGGGTTTGCGGACGGGCGGCCGGGACGAAAAGGCCGCGTTCGAAGACCACGTCCCCGCTCATGGCGTCCCCCGACAAGGTCCCGACGAGGGTCTTTCCGTCCGGCTTCAGCGCGCCCTCGAAGCGCCCGACATTCGGGATCGTCACGATGATGCGATCGCCGTCGCGGGTCATGGTCGCGGGGAGGCCCTTCACGCCCTGGTCGGGGCTGTCGAACGTCGAAGCCGGGCCGAGGTGCAGGGCGACCTTCACGTCGATCGCGCCCCGCTTCAGCACGCCCTTCCAGTCTCCCGACGGATCGCCGGCCTGGCCGAACGCGGCGACTGGAGAAGAAAGGGCCAGCACGACCAGGGCGGCGGCCTTCGAGGCTTTCATCCCGACACTCCTTCGCTCGGTTGCGCTGGCCGGACCGGGCATCGGTGCGACGACCAACCTCGTTAGGCAACCGCCGGGCCCGGAGTCCGCGCACGACCCATCGGCGCTCGGCGGTCAGTCAATCGGCTGGCAGTGTAATGAGAGGACTTCGAAACCACCAGCGGAACCCGTTCCACGGGTATCGCGCCGGCCGAGGACCGCATAGGTTCTTTCGTCGATCGAGAGCGGCCGGTGCTTTGCTCCGGCCGGACGCTGACCTTCCTTCCATCCGCATGCCCCGGAGAACCGCGTGACCGAGACCGCCTACGACTACGCCGCCAACTGCCGCTCGTGGCCCACGGTAGAGGGCCCCTTCCCGATCGGCACGGCCGAGTTCGAGGTGACCGACCCACTCCGGAGTTCGCAGTACGCTCCGACCCTCACGCCCACCCGGCGCCTGTACGCCCGCGCCTGGTATCCCGCCGGCGACGTGACTGGGTGCCGGCGGCGCCCGTACTTCACCGAGGCGGAAGCGACGGCGCTCCCCGGCATGATGCTCTCCCTCTTCCAGCAACCGGTCGACGCGCTCCGCGAGGGCGCCCGGCTCCCGACGAACGCCTGGGCCGACGCCCCGCCCGCGGCCGGACGGTTTCCGGTCATCGGTTTCAATCACGGCTACACCTCGTATCCGTCGCAGCAGACCGCGCTGTTCGAGCACCTCGCCGCGCGGGGCTACATCGTCCTGACGGTCGGCCATCCATGGGAGAGCGGCGGCATCGTTTATCCCGACGGCGAGGCCGTCACCATGTCGCGCCGGATCGTGGACGACCTGAGCAAGCTCCCAGTCGCGACGATGATGAGCGCCATCGCGGCGCCGACCCACCGGCTGCAGCTCGCGGCGCTCCGAACCCAGGTCCAGGCGCTCCGCGACGTCTCGATGGGCCGGCTCGCGTCGGTCTGGCGGGATGACGTCTACTTCGTGCTCGACCGGCTGGAGGAGAATGCCGTGCCCACGGCCGCCGCGCTCGCGGCGGCGATCGATCACGACCGGCGGGCCTACATGGGGATGTCCTACGGCGCCTACACCGCCGGCCTCATGGCCCAGGGCGATCCCCGCGCCCGCGCGCTGGTCCATCTCGACGGCGGAATCTGGACCTGGGAGCTGGTGGACACCGATCTCCGGACCCCGTTCCTTACCCTGGGCACCGACCTCTGGGCCCCGCACCGTGCCCTACCCGAGCTGACCCCGGGCGTCGATCCAGCCATTCGCGAGCCGGTCGGTCCCGCGACGCGGGCCGGCCAGGACCTGGCCTACGAACGGCACGAGGCCGCTGGGGCCCGGACCGATGGCCATCGCTTCCTCGTCCCGGGGATCAACCACCTCGGCGTCTCGGACCTGACGGAGCTGGCCGGAACGCCGGCCATTCGCGCGGTCCTCGGCACCGAGGCCGTTCTGCCGAGGTTCACGCCCATTCAGAACGCGCTGGTCGGCGGATTCCTCGACCGGTATCTCGGTGGGATCGACAACGGCTTCCCGGGCCCGGCCCTGACGGCCTGTCCCGAGGTGATCGTGCAGGACCTGTCGTGGCTCCGCGAGCGGGCGCTCGCGGAGCGGTAACAGCCCTCCCATCCGAGCGCTGCACCCGATGCGACGCGACCCGGATCGCGCCCCGTGAGCCGGCCCAAGCGCACCGCGCCGCCCGACGGCGCGACCGAAATCATGGAACGCGCGGCCCGCGGCGAGGCACCCGCCATCGAACGGATGCCTGAGCCCGCCGTGCGGACCCAGCTCCCAATGCGGGACGGGGTCCGGCTCGACACGTCGGTCTGGCTTCCGAGCGGGGTCGAAGGCCCGGTGCCCGCGATCCTCCTCCGAACGCCGTATCGCGAAGACGTGCTCGGATGGGCCCGCCTCGGCGTGCTCCGGTACTGCGACGCCGGCTACGCGCTGGTCTTCCAGATGATCCGGGGCATCGGCCAATCCGAAGGCACCTTCAGCTTCAACGCCCCGCACGAGCGGACCGACGGATACGACACGGTCGAGTGGATCGCGAGCCAGTCCTGGTGCGACGGCAACGTCGGCATGGATGGCGGATCCTACCTCGGCATGACCCAGCTCGCCGCGGCAACGGAGCGGCCACCCCACCTTCGCTGCATGATCCCATCGGTTCCCTCGGTGGACTTCTTCCGCGAGATCCCGTACGCCGGCGGTGGGTTCACCAGGCAGCACACCATGACCTGGACCCATCTCATCTCGGCCGAGTCCCTGGCCGAGCTCTCGGGTGGGTTCGGCGGCGCGCTGCCGCTGCTGGCCAACGGGGCGTGGTTCCGTCGGCTCTCGGCCCGGCCGGCGCTCTCCGCGGCCGACGACCTCCTCCGGGGCGACAAGCTGGCCCACTATCGCGACACGCTGGCGCACCCGACGATCGACGACTGGTGGCGGGAACGGATGCTTGGCCCGGGCGACTGGGCCCGGATCGGGATCCCGACCCTGCTGATGACCGGCAACTTCGATCTCTCGATCGGCGCGCTCACGGCGTGGGAAGGCCTCGAAGCGCACGGGCCCGCCGGCGCGGAGCGCCTGCTCCTGATCGGTCCCTGGGACCACAGCGGCACCTATGTTGGCGGGCGACCGAGCTACGGCCCGCATGAGCTCCCCGAGTGGGACGCGGTGGTGCCGGTTGCCATCCGCCTCGCGTTCTTCGAGCGCCACCTGCGGAATCGCGGCGCCGGCCCTGATCTGGGCGGCCGGGTCAAGGTGTACCTGACGGGCGGCGGCGGGTGGCGGAGCTTCGACGCGTTTCCGCCCCGGGAAGTGGCGCCGCGCACCCTCTACCTCGCGAGCGAGGGCCGCGCCAACAGCCGCCGGGGCGACGGCCGCCTGCTGGACGCGCCCGTCGGAGCGGACCAGTCATCCGACGTCATCGTCGACGATCCCGAGATTCCCTTTGTCGCCCCGATGACCCAAGCGGCCCAACGGCTTCTCGACCTCCGGGAGCGCGGCAACCACGCCGAGACGCTGTGCTATTCGACCGGCCCGCTGGCCGCCCCGCTCACCATTCTGGGCGAGGCGGAGGCGGTGCTGTTTACCGCGGCCGACTGTCCCGATGCCGACGTGGCGGTGTGGCTCGCCGAAGCGCGCTCGGACGGAAGCCTGCTGCAGCTCGGCTTCGGGCACCTGAGGCTCCGGTATCGGGAGGGGTTCGAGCGGGAGGTGCTGCTCGAGCCCGGCGCGGTGGCCGAGGTCCGGATCCGGTTCCATTACGTGGGCCACCGGCTGGCCGCGGGCCACGCGCTGATGCTGCTGGTGAGCGGGAGCAACTACCCATGGGTGGATCCGAACTCCCACACTGGCGAGCCGGTCGCCACGGGCGTTGAAACGCGGGTGGCGCGCCAGACTGTCTTCCACGATCCCGGGCGTCCCTCCCGTCTCGTCCTGCCGACCCTGCCCTCGCCCTTGCCAGGGCAATGAGTCTCGACGGGACCCAGTATACTTCACCCCTACCTCTTTGTTCGGAGTTCCGATGTCTGTCATGCCTCGCCGCGCAAGCGCGCTGATCGCCGTCCTGACGCTGGCCGCCCCCGTCGTCGCGGCCGCCCAGCGCATCCTTCCGCCCGACTCGACCGTTCAGGCCGTGCTCGACCGCCAAATCAAGGTCAAGGGCACCGTTGGGCTGGTCGTCGGTCTGATCGACGCGGACGGCACCCGCCGGACCTTCACGGCCGGCAAGGCGGACAACGGCGACTTGCCGCTCGACGGCAACACCCTGTTCGAGATCGGCTCGATCACCAAGACCTTCACCACCGGCCTCCTGGCCGAGATGGCCTCGCGGGGAGAGGTCCGGCTCGACCAGCCGGTCCAGTCGCTTCTGCCGGCGGCGGTCAAGATCCCGAGCCGGAACGGCCGCGAGATCACGCTCCTCGATCTCGCGAGCGTCTCGTCGGGCCTGCCCGGAATGCCGAACAACTTCAAGCCCGTCGACCCCCGCAACCCGTACGCCGACTACAGCGTCCAGCAGCTCTACGACTTCCTCAACGGCCACACCCTGACGCGCGACATCGGGTCCCAGTACGAGTACTCCAATCTCGGCATGGGGCTGCTCGGTCACGCGCTCGCGCTCAAGGCCGGCACGAGCTACTTCGATGTCTTGAACCAGCGGATCCTGCGACCCCTCGGGATGCGCGATACCTGGATCGAGCTCTCCCCCGCGCTCCGCCGCCGACTGGCGCTGGGCCACAGCCCAGCGGGCGCCGTGGTGTCAAATTGGGATATCCCGACCCTCGCCGGCGCCGGCGCGCTCCGTTCGAGCGTGAACGACATGTTCCGGTTCCTCGCGGCCAACCTCGACTCGACCTCCAAGCCGCTCGGCCGGATCCTCGGGTCCACCCACCTGAAACGGACCGAGACGGCCAACCCCAACCTCACGGTCGGGATGGGCTGGCACATCATCAAGACCCCGGGCGGCACGGTCGTGTGGCACAACGGCGGGACCGGGGGATACCGCACCTTCACCGGGTTCGATCCGGTTCGGCGCGTCGGCGTGATCGTCCTCTCCAACTCGTCGATCTCGGTGGATGACGTCGGCCTCCATCTGCTCGACCCCGCCGTCCCGTTGACGCCGCCGCCGCCGGCCCGGAAGGAAGTCGCGATCGATCCGGCGGTGCTGCCAGCCTACGCCGGCACCTATCAACTCGATCAGGACGTCGTCATCACCGTGACCGTCGCCGACGGCGCGCTCTGGGTCGAAGCCACCGGGCAACCCAAGGTCCGGGCGTTTCCCGAGTCCCGGACGAGCTTCTTCTTCAAGGAGGGGCCGGTCGTGATCGCGTTCGTGAAGGACGCGAACGGGACGGTGACCCAGCTGGTGGTCCGCCAGCCCGGCGGCGAGGCGGTCGCCAAGAAGATCCGCTGAGCGGAGACTCCATGAGAGCCACGGTGTCCGGTTTCGTCACGGTTCGAGCGACGAGCGGCACCAACGTCTGGTTCCTGGCTTTCAGCATGAAAAAGTCGGATGCGCAGTGACTGATGGGGTTCGCGATCCAGCGCACCGACCTGGTCGAGAACGAAATGACCTGGCTCCGCGGCAACAAGACGTTCGCCGCCATTCGGCCGCCCACGGGAATCGAGGACGCCAGCAGCCACGAGCATCCGTTCCAGGGGTTCCAGTGGGCCGACTACACGGCCAAGCCCGGCTACCGCTACCGCTATCGCGTCATCCCGATGTACGGCACGCCGGGGGCACTGATCGAGAAGCCGGCGACCACCGTCACCATCCGGACCGAACCGCTGCACGGCACAACCCATGACGTGCACTTCAATCGCGGCGCG
>CADEGB010000006.1:0-10797 GCA_902826755.1 uncultured Gemmatimonadota bacterium | reverse complement strand
AGGCGTTTGCCCGCCGCTTCCCGGGGCTAACCCTCGATCAAGCCGGCGCCCCGGCCTACGCTTGGCTGGCCCGCGACCTGCTGCCCGGCCTCCTCGATTTCATTGCCCGGGCCACGGACGGGACCTACAGCCTGCACGTGGCGATCTACGAGCTGCGGTGGCCACCGGTCCTGGAAGCCCTCAGGTCGGCACATCGCCGAGGGGCAAAGGTACGGATCATCTACCACGGCAAGGCCGACGAAACCGGCGAGGCCAACGAGGAGGAGATCGCCGAAGCGCGGATCCGCGGGCTGTGCTCGCCGAGGGTCAACGCCAAGCTGATGCACAACAAGTTCCTGGTGCTGAGTCGGAACGAGAAGCCGGTGTCCGTCTGGCTCGGCTCGACGAACTGGAGTCGGAACGCGTTCCACGGTCAGCTCAACGTCGGCCACGCGATTCACGATGCCGGCCTGGCCCGGCAGTTTCTGGGCTACTGGACCGCGTTGAAGGCGGACCCCGAGCCGGAGGAACTGAAAGACTGGGCGGAGGCGCACAACCCCCTGCCCCCGACGACCGACGCCGACGCCCTCACCCCGGTGTTCTCGCCCCACCGCGGCCGGGCGGTCTGGGATTGGTGGCTCGCGTTGGCGCGGACCGAGGGCAAGCCGCTGTTCATGACGTTCCCGTTCGGCATCGTGAAGGACTTCCGCCCGGTGTTCGATCGAAACGACGGGGTGCTTCGGTTTGCCCTGCTGGACAAGTACGTGAACGGCGGCAACCAGGCGTCGCGGAAGGCGGCCATTGCGGAGATCGAGCGCACCCGCCGCCATCCCAACGTTGGGATGGCGCTGGGCAATCGGATCTTCGTCGATTGGATCGACGGGTGGATGAAGGAACCCAGCGCCATCGGGGTCAACGTCAACTGGGTTCACACCAAGTTCATGCTGATCGACCCGCTCGGCGCCAAACCGGTGACCCTGACTGGCTCGGCCAACTGGAGCGAGGCGAGCGTGAACGACAACGACGAGCACCTCGTCGTGATCCGGGGCAACCGGCGGGTGGCCGACATCTACTTCGGCGAGTTCATGCGGATCTTCGCGCACCACCGGTTTCGAGAGTCGGTCAAGCGGCATGTCGAGCGGTTCGGAACGGCCGCCTTCGACACCTGGAAGCCGCAGGACCTCTTCGAGGACTGGCGGAAGTGGGTGCCGAAGCATTTCGCGGCCGGGTCGGAGTACGACATCAAGCGACGGTACTTCGTCGGTTCGTGACGTCCGGGCATCGTCGGCATCGCGCGGATGTCGCGCTCGTCCGCCATCGTTCGGCAGACCTCGGGTTAGGCGACCCGCCCGGCGCCCGGCCCCCGAGGCGAGGGACTCCCAGGCTGCGCCGGCGGACCGTACACTTCGTCACGCCTCGGGTGCACGGCACACCCTGCGGCGGCCCGCTGCGCGACGACCTTGCCGCCGAAGGGACGGTCCATGCGACTCGCGTCGGTACTCCCCGTGTTGATCGCCCTCCAGGCCCCAGCCTCCCTCGGGGCGCAGCGCCCCAGCATCGTCCAGATCGCAGCCTCGCGGCACATCCTCGTCCTCCTGTCCGACGGAACCGTGGCGGCGCTGGGCGAGAACCCCAGGGGACAGCTGGGCCGGCCCAAGACAGCCCCGCTCCGGTTCCTGCCGACGGGCCGCGTCGAGCTGCCGGGCAAGGTGGTCCAGGTGGCGGTGGGTGACGAGGATGCCTCATACGCACTGCTCGAGGACGGCACCGTGTGGGCTTGGGGAGCCGGCGTCAGCCGCAACCTCGGCGTGCCGCTCGACGGCGTCGGGGAGCGGCACACGCCCGGGCAGGTGCCCGGCCTCAACAACGTGATCCGCATCGTCGCCCGAAAGGCCGCGGTGATGGCGGTGCTGCGCGACGGCAGCGTCCGCGCCTGGGGCGAGGTGCCGCCGCTGTTCACTGGCGGGGTGCGGCAGTTTCCGGGCGTCGCGACGCCGGTGCCGATCGCCGGGCTCGCGAACATCGCGGACATCGCCGGGGGCGTGGACGCCGGGTACGCGCTGACGCGGGACGGCCAGGTCTATGCCTGGGGACCGAACCTGAAGGGTGAGATCGGGACCGGCACCACGTCCGACGCCGTCGTCCCCCCAACGCTGGTGCCGGGCGTGAGCGGCGTGGTGTCGATCGCGATGTCGTTCGGGGCCGCAGTCGCCGTCGCCCGCGACGGGCGCGTCTGGAGCTGGGGCAGCAACGAGCAAGGAGGACTGGGCCTCGGCACGGATGCCGACAATGGCGTGCCCGCGCAGCCGACCCCGGCGCCGCTCCCGATCCTTTCGGACGCCGTCGAGGTCAAGGCGGGCACCTGGGGACGCCAGTTCATCGTGCGGCGGCGGAACGGGACCCTGATCGGCTGGGGCAACAGCGACTGGGGACAGCTCGGCGCTGGCATCTCGGGCAATTTCCAGCTCAAGGCCACGCCGATCAAGCTCCCCGACGTGGAGGCTTACTGGCTCGGCGGCAACTTCGCGTTCGCGCGCACGAAGGATGGGGGAATCTGGTTCTGGGGCGGCGCCGCCGGGGCCCGACCGCTGCTCGGCGCCCGGGGCAACCAGCGGGTCCCGGCGCGGGTGCCCCTCGAGAAGCTCGTCCCGTGACGGCCCCATTCGGGGTTCTCCGCCCACTCGCGCTGCTCGGTTGGCTCTTCGTCGTCGTCGACCTGATCGGCGCGGCCGTGATGGCCACCAGCCGTGGCGGCGATGCGGCGACCCGCGGCCTCGGGCCCAGCCTGGGGATGGCTTTGGCTCTGCTGGCGGCCATCGCCGCCGCGCTGCTGTGGATCGGGCGGGCGCCCGAGCGCGACCTGCTCGTCGTCCTGGGAGCCCTGCTCGCGGCGGCCCCGTTTGCGTTGGGCGCGGTGGTGACGTTTTCTCGGCAGGGACTCGGGCTGCTCTACCCGTCGCTCCGGGAGCGGAGTGGACGCCGACTGCCAAGCCCGCAATACGCCTTTCCCGACGCGGCCGGCCGCGACGCGGCGCTGGCCATCGTGATGAATGACTATGCGAAGCTGGATACCCTCCTCCGAGCCAGTCCCGGACCTGACCTAACGGCGCGCGACGAGCGTGGCGTTTCCCTTCTCGGCCTCGCGACGAACGCCGCCATCATGGACGGCGGGACGATGCGCGACCTCGAAGGCCTGAAGCTCCTCCTGGCAGCCGGGGCCAAGCCCCGACCCGACGACCTCGGGCCGGAGGAGTCGCTCATCGAGCGGGTAACGAGCGACCGAAGCGAACGCGAAGTCATGGCCCTCGAGTGGCTGCTCGATGCGGGCCTCAGCCCCAACACCCCCACGCTCGACCGAGAGCCCGCGCTGTTCCACCCACGCCTCGGACCGAAAGCCGCCCGCCTCCTGCTGGCCCGGGGTGCTGACCCGATGGCCCGTACCGCGAATGGTGGCCGGCTCGATTGGTCGCCGGTCACGTACCAGGCAGACCTGCGGCGATGGGCCACCGCGCTGGCGTTGCTGGAAGGTGGTGTTCCGGTCGACCACGGAACGCCCCCGGGTTCGGTGCTGGCACGGGTGCTCCGCAACGGCCAGTCGGGCACCACCGATCAGGAGCGCGCCGATCCGGCGTTCCGGGCCTTCATGGCGGCCGTGACCCGATAACCGATGGCGCCATGAGCGGATCAACGGACCCTGGCGCCGCCGGGGACGGGGAACTCGCCCAGTTTCCCACCGAGCTGCGGAGGTTGATCGAGGCGGAGTTGGCGGCGGGCAACGCCATCGTCGAGCTTGGTCACAGTCACCCCGCGCCGCCCGCCGGGGCGTATGTCCGGCTGACCCGGAAGGTCACGACCCGAGCACGGGCGTCCGGCGGGGGTCTCCACTTCTCCGAGCGAAACAGCTCGATCTATTCCGGCGAGTTCACCGATTCGGACCGGTTCTACTTCGTCATCGAGCCGCCGAACCCGCCTCCGCCGGAACCCGACATGGACGCCATCCGGCGGGCGTTCGAGCCCAAGCCCGACCCCTTGGTGCGTCTGGCCGAGCGGCAGACCGGCGCGGAACGGGCGGCGCCGCTGGGCTCCGTGATCGACACCGAAACGCCGACGAGCCGCCGCCAGGAACTCTACTTCCGCGATTCCCGCCCCCCGCACCCCCTGCGGGTCGCGCTCGAACGGGAGCTGACGGTGCTGTTCACCGGCGAGTTGACGGACGGGGTGCTGCGGTTTCGGGCCCACGCCACGGTCGTCGGGGCGCGCTACGACCTCGAGCTGTGGTTCGTGGCGGCGCTACCGCGAGAGCACTGCTACCGATTGACCGTTCACGTGTCCTGGGCCGATCAGGCCGAAACGCATCACGAATACTTCCGGAAGACGTCGGCCCGCTGGATCGAGATGTGGACGCGCGAGTTGACACCGTCGCCGGCCCCGGAGACCGTCGAGGGAGTCCCGGAGCGCTATCGGGAGATCGCCGATGCCTCGCTGCGGGCGGAGGCGCACCTGGATTCGGTCCCCGCCATCCAGGCTGCCATCATCGAGGGGCTCCAGCGGGGCGGGCGATACGCGACCTCCCACAAGGAGGGAGGCACGAACATCACCTGGCGCGTCGACCACTTCGTTCGTTCGGACTACGGCGACGATCCGGACACGACAATGTACCGGACCGAAGCGGACTTTCTCCAGATGCTACGGCTGTTCTGTCACCATGAGGCAACCCGTCATGCCGGGCCGGAGCCTCTCTCCGAGGGCCACATCTGGAAGCTGATCCTGCGCCTCATGATCATGCCCTGACGACCGGCGGTTGCCTCAGGCGGTGGCGGCAACTTCGACGAAACGAGCGTCTCGGAGACATCCGCCGCCACGGTCAACGAAGATTGCCAGGCTTTCGGCCCCAGGCTCGGGGCGCCCTCCAATTTCAGCCGAATGTCGGGTCGGGCCGACCTGTCAGCCTCGGCGAAGGACCAGGTGATGGCGACCCGGACTCGTCCCTCCGAGCGATTGTAGACCCGTGATCGAGTAGTGATGTTGACTCCGGTGAGACGAATCGTCCACTGCCACGACAACTGGAGGTCACGATGACTGATGACAAAGGCACCCGCGACAAGAACGTGGAGAAACGGTCCGACTCGCAAGGTCCGGTCGGTGACGCATCGCACGTGGTTGGAACCGGGCTCGGCGGACTTGGCGGTGTCGCGGCTGGCGCGGCGGTCGGATCCATGGCCGGCCCCGTGGGCACGGTGGTCGGGGGTGTCGTCGGCGGGCTCGCCGGCGGAGTGGTTGGCAATCGGATCGCGGCCGCCATCAATCCGGCGGCGGAAGACGACCATTGGCGCCAGGACTTTCCGTCGCGCCCGTATGCCGATGGGCTGGAGTACAGTGTCTTCCAGCCGGCGTACAAGCTCGGGTGGGAGTCGTATGGCCGTCACACGGGCAAGAAGTTCGACGAGGTCGAGCCGGAGCTGAAGCGAGAGTGGGAACGCGACACCGACTCGGCCGGGCGGATCTCCTGGGACAAAGCCAAGGACGCCACGAGGGACGCCTGGCACCGGGTCGAGCGGGCGATGCCCGGTGATGCCGACGGTGATGGCCGGTAGCGAACGCCCGCTCCGCGGGTGACGAGATGAACGGGCACCCCCCCGGGCACTTGGTCCGGGGGGAGTGTTCGCCTCCGAGGTCGTTCCAGCAACCCTCCGATCAGGGAGTCTCGATGATTGCCGCAGTCCCGCCGATCGTGGTCGACCTCGACTCAAGCGCTGCTCGGCCGGCGAAGATTCACGACCCGTTGACGCCGAAGTTCCGGCTTCGTCAGCCGCCCGTCGAGCGATTTGCGGGAGCCGAACGCCGAATCGACCTGACGGCGTCCTTTCTGGCGTTGCGGGCGGAGGCCCACGACGGGGCTGACGGGCATCGCCAAATCGCCGTCCTCCGGCGCGGCCCGCTCCGAATCGTGTTGTTCGCCTTCGATCCCGGGGGCCGTCTCGCCGCCCACGGTGCGCCCGGATTCCTGACCATTCACGCGATTCGGGGGGCGGTCCAGGTAAGGACTCCCACGGATCGTCACGAAGTGAGCGCCGGACAGGTTCTGATTCTCGACCCCGATGTCGTCCACGACGTCGAGGCCGTCGAGGAGGCCGACGTGGTCTTGACCCTGGCGCCGGTGACGTAGGACGAGGCGGTCTTGGAGGGTTCCCTCACCGCCAGTGGTCTGAGAGAGACCCAACCCAATCTCGGAGGTGTGCCATGTCGCTCGACAATCTGAAGGACCTGCTGGTGGAGCAGTTGCAGGACGTCTATTACGCGGAAAAGCAGCTGGTGAAGGCTCTCCCGAAGATGGCGAAGGCCGCCGGCTCGGAGGAACTCCGGGTCGCCTTCACCGATCACGCGACGCAGACCGAGGAGCACGTGGCCCGCCTGGAACAGGTCTTCGAGGCGCTGGATACACCGGCCACGGCCAAGAAGTGCCCCGCGATCGAAGGACTGATCGCGGAGGGAACGGAGATGATGAAGCAGGAGGGGGCCTCGGCCGTGCGCGACGCGGGCTTGATCGCCAGCGCGCAGCGGGTCGAACACTACGAGATCGCGGCATACGGCAACCTCAAGGTCTTTGCGGAAGCCCTGGGCCATGACGATGTGGTGGACCTGCTCGATGCCACACTCACCGATGAGCATGCGGCGGACGAATTGCTCACCGAAATCTCCTCGTCGACCGTGCTGCCGGCCGCGGTCGCATCGTAACTGCTCGAGTGGAGTGTTCGACCAACCATTACCCGGAGAGAGATCATGACGACGACCATGGGCAGGGCCATTCGCAAAGCCGTTGCCAAGCACAAAAGGAAACGGGCACTCGCCCACGCCGGGGCGGCCATCATGACCGCCGGCAAGGCGGCGGCGGCGATCGGTGCGGTGGCCGGAGCGATCTGGGCCGCGGGCTCGGCGTCCGGCAAACGATCGGCCCTGGCGGATGTCAAGCCAGGCACGGCGGAGAAGGTGGCCAAGAAGATGGTGAAGAAGGGCGCGAAGAAGAACGCGCGGTAGCAGAGGCCAGAGGGGTACCCGGCCGGAGGATGGTCCCCCGGTCGGGGCTGGCTTTGATAGGAGCCCTCGTTCCGCCAGGCCGCCTCACCGTCGCCGGATCGGATCCGGCTTCGGCTCGAAATCCTTGGCCCCTCCCGCTAGGGGCAGCACATCGTTGACCAGGGTCAGGAGGAATCGACCCGGCTCCTCGAACATGATCATGTGGGACGCCCGCTCGAAGGTCACGAACTTCTTGCTGGGCGCCTCGATCCGGTCGAAATAGGCACGTGCCGTTGGATACGGCGTGTGGAGGTCGTACCGCCCCATCAGGAACACCACGGGCACCGGGAACCGAACCGGGCCGGGCCCCGTTTCGAGCGCGCCGGTCCGCGTCAGCCGCCGTTCGGCCCACCCCATGGCCGCGTTGATCGACGTCGCTTCCTCGACCGAGTAGGCTGTCCCCCATTCGTTGAGCGAGAAGTACAAGTCGAAATCGGGCTTTCCATACCAGCCGCCGTCGTAGCGACGAACCCACTTGCGGACCGCCAGAGCCTGCCGGACGTCGAACGGACCGGGACCGGGATACGGCGCCATCGCCTCGAGTTCCCGGACGCCCGCGGTGTCGTTCGACCGCCGAGCCAGGTCCAGCACCCGGGAGTAGAGCGCGGCCTCGCCCCCGCCGTCGCGCGACGCGACCCCGACCCCGACCCAGGCGTGGAACAGCTCGGGTCGCTCCAGCACGACCCGTGGCGTAAACGCGGTGCCCCAGGAGTAGCCCATCAGGACCAACTTGCGCTGGCCCAGTCGCGCCAGGACGTGCCGGACGACCACCTCCGCGTCCCGCACGTGCTGCTCGTCCGTCATCGTGGGTCCGAGCCGCGTCGTGTCCGCCGCGGAGAAGTTCTTGCCGACGCCGCGCTGGTCCCAGTTCACCACCGTGAAAAAGTCCTCCCAGGGCTTCTGGTAGGCCCAGCTCATCCCAAGCATGGCGCTTCCGGGGCCGCCGTGGACGAAGAGCAGGATTGGATTGGCGCGGTTGAGCCCGCGGATCGAGATCCACTGGGTCGAACCGTTGACGTTGACCGGCTCCACCACCTCGATCCCTTCCGGCGTGTGGATCCGGTTGAGATCGGCAATCCGGCCGACGATTGAATCGCGCGACATGGGATAGACCGCCGGCCGCGGCTGAGCCTGGACGCCGGAGACGAGCACAGCAATCAGGAGACCCGACATCGAGAATCGCACCGGCATCCTCCTCAGGAAGAACGGGGGCGCTTGATGATTCGACCAGGGCGGGCCCCGGTGGTCGCGCCGCCAGCCCACACTGGAACCCCGCCGACCCACACGCGCGATACGCCAACCGACAGCAGATGCGGCTCGGCCGGCGTCGACTGGTCGATGACGGTGGCGGGATCGAACAGCACCAGGTCGGCGGGGTGACCGGGAGCGAGGGTTCCCACGCCGGTAAGGCCAACATGGGCCGCCGTGAGGCTGGTCATCTTCCGAACGGCGTCTTCCAGCCGGAGCACCCCTTTGTCGCGCACGTACCGACCCAGCACTCGGGGAAAGGCACCGAACCCGCGGGGATGCGCGCCATCGAGCATCCCGTCCGAGCAGATATTGGTGTGCTCCCAGGCCATCAGCCGGTCGATGTCGGGCTCCGTCATGCTGGTGGCCACGACGCTTTCGGTGGCAGTCGGAGACGCGCCGGTTTCGACCTCGAGCCGGTCGGGACTCGCGGCCAGCGACTCCCGGATCAGTCCCATCAACGTCGCGGCCGGGTCTTCCCCTCGCATGACGGCAATTTCGGCCACCGTCTTGCCTTGGTAGGCGCGGTTGGCCGCGAAGTCGCCGATCAGCAGGCCCTCGGGTCGCGCCAACTCGCGGAGAATCCGCTCCGCCTCGGCGCGGTTGTCGAAATCCCGCTTCGGAAAGAGCACCGTGAGAGTGGATTGCCAGTAGGGATATGGATAGATGTCGGCCGTGACGTCGATCCCGCTCGCGCGGGCTCGATCGAGCACCCGGATCAGGCTGTCAGCCTGACCCCAGAGGGGAATCATCGCCAGCTTGATATGGCTGATTTGAACCGGGAGCCGGGCCTCGCGGCCGATGGTCAGGATCTCGTCGATCGCTTCCCAGAACCAACGGTCCTCGCTCCGGATGTGGCTCAGGTACCGAGCGCCGGCGGCCGCGGCCACCTTTGCCAGGGCCAGGACCTCGGAGCGATCGGAGTAGATCCCGGGATCGTACTCGAGCCCGGCTGAGAGGCCGAGGGCCCCGGCGTCGAGTTCACGGCGGAGGAGCACCGCCATCGAGTCGACTTCGGCCGCGGTGGCGGGACGACGAAAGTCGGACCCCATCACGGCGTGGCGGATCGAGCCGTGGCCGGCGTAATAGGCCAGGTTGACGGCGGAGCCCACGGCGGCAATCGAATCCCAGGCCCGCTCCAACGGAATCGGGTGACCGCCGTCCTGCCCCGCGATGATGGTGGTGATCCCCTGGCTTACCGCGGCCCGCGCGTCCGGCGTCCGGGTCAAGAATCGATCGTGGTGGCTGTGGCTGTCGATGAAGCCGGGCGCCAGCACCATGCCCTCGGCGTCGATCACCGAATCACCAGCTTGGGGGGTCACGTCCGGGCCGACGGCGACGATGGAATCGCCGAGATAGCGGAGCGCGCCCCGATACCCGGCCGCGCCCGTCCCGTCGACGATGACGGCATTCGTGATGGTGGTGGCCGCGGGGCCGGGCGCGGTGGTGGCGCAAGCAAGAAGGCAGCCGCCGGCCAGCAATGGCACGAGGAGACGCATCGGAAGGGATCGGGACGGTTGAGGTGACGGAAACTGCGACGTCGAGGAAGCTAAGGGTCGCCGTGGTCGTTCGCCACGGCGGAGCCGTTGCTCGACTGCAGCGCGACGAGTAGTCTACGGAACGAGATCTCGTTTCCCTTCGCCATTGCCCAAGGATGGCCATGCCGGTGGATGCACCGACGATCGGGCGGGAGCCAGCCAGGGTCTTGGCCGGCTACCGCCACGGAGGCCGCGAGCGCTTCCGGTTGATCAGCCTGCCGTTGATCGGCCTCCTGGCGGTGACGGTGGCCGGCGGATGTGGCCGCCCGGCGGCTCCCGACGATGCGGTGGTGCGTCTCCCCCAAGGCGGGTATCGCGCCGCTCCTGCCCGGGAAGGTGTCCTGGCCTTCCTCGGCATCCCGTACGCCCGCCCGCCACTCGGGGCGCAACGCTGGCGGGAGGCGCTGCCACCGGAGCCAACCGACGGGATCGTCGATGCGTCAGCCTTCGGCCCGAGTTGCCGCCAACTCCGCGACGAAAACGAGGAGGCCTCGCTGAAGCGACAGGACGAGGACTGCCTCAGCGTCAACGTCTGGACCCGTCGGGTCGACGGACCACCCAAGCCGGTCATGCTCTGGATCCACGGCGGGGCCAACGTCAGCGGCGGCACGGCGGACCCGATGTACGACGGCCATCATTTCGTCCGCGATAACGATGTCGTGCTGGTGTCGATCAACTACCGACTCGGGCCGTTCGGCTTCCTCGATCTCGAGTAGGCGGGCGGATCCGACTACCGACGAAGCCGGAACCTTGGCCTGCTCGACCAATTGGCCGCGCTGCGATGGGTTGCGGCCCGCATCGGGGGGTTCGGTGTCGACTCCTCGAACATCAGGGCGTGCGGCGCGTCGTCGGGCGAGGAGCCTCGGATGCGCTTGTTGGCGATGCCACACACCGGCGGGCGGTTCGACAGTGCGAGCATCGTGAGTGACGGGCCGGCCCAGAGTCGGATCCGGGGATC
>CADEGB010000005.1:18483-42158 GCA_902826755.1 uncultured Gemmatimonadota bacterium | reverse complement strand
CATTCGCCTTCGACGAGAAGCATCGACATGTAGTCGGTGAACCGGGTGGTGGGATAATCGAGAATGACCTTGACCATCGCCGCGTTTCCGGTCACATCAACCGACTCAACCCACCGCTTCCGGCGGGCCTCGTCGGCGGGCGGCTTGCCGCTGGCCCGCGCCGCATACTCCTCGCTGCCGAGCTGCCAGAACTTCCCGTCCCGAATGGCGAACAGCTTCGACTCGGGATGAAACACCTTGCGGAAATGGGCCCCGTCGCCGGTGGCGTGACCCTGAAAGTAGGAGTCGATCGCCGCTCGGACGGCGGCGTTCTGGGGCGTATCGCGATGAGCGGCGGACAGAAGTGGAGTCGAGGCAACCAGGGCCAGGGCGAACAGGCGCATCCGAACCATTCCGAAAGGGGATGGGTTCCCCTACGACCGAAGGCCACCCGGGGTGTCGCCGTCTCCCCGGGTGGGCCAACTGGTCCCTCAGTCGGTGGCGGCTCGACCTCGAAGCGACGCCTCGACCTCCCCATCCGTGAACCGTCGCGGCACCAGGGGCAACTCCGCATGGGTGCTCTTGCCGGTGGCAGCCTCCACTCCGATGACCCGCGTGCCGGACACCTTGACCATCACTTCGGCGGTGTTCCCGTCTCCGTGGTCGGCCTGCTGATTGCTGATCACCAGGGTCCATTCGCCCCGATCGCCCCACTGATTCCGGAGTGAATAGACACCAGGGCGGGACGTCCGCTGGAAAGTGAGCTTGACCTCCCGACGCTGCCCCTCGACCACGCCCACTGCGCGGCCGGACACCGGATCGTGTCCGTCCCCCGCGTGGTGGAACGCGTGAACCAGGAGAAAGGCGCCTCGGCTGGCGGCATCGAACGGATTCGGCGGCAACTCGATGGACAGCCACGGCGGTCCAGCGAACAACGGCGAGGTGACGGCCAACAGGGCAACGAGGGGGAACAACGAGCGGAGCTTCATGGCGTCTCCAAGGGTTGAGCGTGCCCCAATGAGACGGTTCAGGCCACCTTCGGGTTTGAATCGATCTGGATCCCGCCGGAAAACGTCCGAATGGCGACCCCGGCGCCACAACCCGCGCTCACCTACCCTCGACCCGGCGAAGGAGGCAGGCTCCGAAGCCGAGCCCGGAAGTTCTGAAACGCCTTCGTGTCGACGGTGAGCCGCTGCAGTTGGGTGGCGGGAAAGGTCCCGATCTGCGCTTCGGTGGCGGTAATCCGGTCCTCCTCGAGCGGGTGACTGGCGAAGAAGGCGTCGACCGCACCCGGATTCGACTGGCGCTCGCGAAGGAGGATGCCGAACATGGCCGGAATCCCGCGAGGGGAAATGCCGGCCTTTACGGTGGTAGCCACCCCCTCCGCGTCCGCCTCGGCCTCGTCGTTCCGGCTGAACTTGGCGAAGAGGGCGGTGCCACTGATCCCAACCCGCCGACGTTGGCGCCTTGGGCCTGCTGCATTTGGGTGACGGAGTGACGCTTCGTAACATGGCCGATCTCATGCCCGATCACGCCGGCCAGTTCGCTCATGTCGGTGGCCCGTTCGATGAGGCCACGATTGACGTAGATCCACCCGCCGGGAAGCGCGAACGCGTTCACTTCCTTGCTGTCGACGACCGTAAAGTGCCAGGTGAGGCCCCGGGTATCCGTCACGCGGGCGAGTTGATTACCGAGGTTGTTGATGTAGCTCACGACGGCACCGTCCTTGATCAACGGCAACTCGGCGCTGACCTGGGCCGCCGTGTTGGCGCCGAGTTGTACCTCCTCTTGCTGGGAGACGGCGCAGGCCGTCGCTGGTGCGGCCGATAACAGCACCACGATCGTCCGTTCCACAAAGCGAAGGTGCGAACCGGGTGAATTCACTGGACTGCCTTTCGACGGAACGACTCGCCCTCGAGGTACCCCAGGACAAGCCTAGCGCGTCGAACCTGCCGCCGGTATCGATCATTGGAGGGATGAGGAGCTACGGAGCGTGCCCGGTAAGACCGCTCATTCCCCCTTCGGGTTCGAGTCGACTTGGATCCCGCCGGAAAAGGTCCGGATCGTGATCCCGGCGCCGCGACCCGCGCCCGCTTTCTTGCCCACGGAGAATCGCGCCGTCCGCTCGCCATCGGGGACCCGATACCCGGGCAACCCGGTAGCGATGATCCCTTTGACGGTCGCCAGATCGAACCGGGCGTCGATCGGAGCGGGCAGGAGCAGCTGGACATCCGCGTCGTGGGTATTGATGTCGAGCAACCCGTCGAGCGCCACGCCGGATCGAATCTCCACGCGCCCCGACACCGATTCGACCCGGGCGGAGAGCAGTTGATCGGATTGAATGGTGATCGCGCCCTGCACCGTCGACACCACCAGGTCACCCCGTGCGCCGGTAATTCGTACGGCGCCCGCACCGGTCCGGACCCGCAGGACCGTGGCCGCCCCCGCGATCGTGATGTCCCCGTCGATCGACTCGAGCGTCGCCACCCGCGGCGCGCCCTCGACCCGGATCGAACCAGTCAGGCAGTTGGCCTCGACCTCCCCGCCGAGGTTGCTGATCTCGACGTTGGCGGAGGCACTCTTGATCCAGACCCGGGCGCCTCTCGGCATCCGAACCTCGAGGTCCGAACCCGGTCCGGTCAGGGACGGATCCTGCCCCTCGACCCCGAGTTTGGCACCTCGACCGCCACCGCCACCGAAGAACCGACCGCCCCGCGGCGGAATCCGGCCCACGACCACGATCGAATCCCGTTCCCACCCGGTGATCCGGGTGGTCCCGACCAGATTGTGGACCCGGACGGCCACGTCAGGGTCCACCTTGATGGCGAGCAGGCGCTCCGATTGGCTGGGCGGCGGCGAGGAAAGCCAGAGCAACGGCACGAGGAACGGCACGAATCGCACGTCAGCTCTCCCGCTCGATCGAGGCCGCCCGTTCCAGGAACTCGATCTTCCGGCGCCAGGCCCCGACGACGATCGCTTCGAGGGTTCGATTGGCCGGATCGGCCCGGAGCGCCGAGCGGGCCTCGCCGAGCGCGCGTTCGATGACCGCCAGGTTGCGCTCGAGCACCAACCGGGTGTCGGGAGTGAGAGAATCGCGAACCCGCTGATAGAGATCGTCGAGTTCCAGGGCGGCCTGCTGATAGCGGGCCTCGGTCGTCGCGAACACCGGGTCGATCGCACCCGTCGACCGCCGGAGTACCGCCACCGTCACCGCCGAGCTGCCGACGACCAGGAGGACCGCCGCCGCCGCCAGCCACCCGAGTGGCACCGAGAGCCGCCGGCGGGGCGCGGCGAGCCGGGGCGCGATCCCCGCCCACAGATCGGCCGGGGGCGGAATGTCCCGACGGAGCCCGGCGGTCCGATCGGCGAGGAACCGAGCCGCCTCCAGATCCGCGCGACACTCGGCGCACTCGGCCACGTGTCGGGTCACGGCCGATCGCTCCGCCGGATCGAGAGCGGACCCGAGAAACCCATCGAGTCGGTCGCGTACCTGATCGCAAGTCATCGGTCGAGCGCCTCCCGCAACAGCCGTCGGGCCCGGAACAACTGGGCCTTCGACGTTCCCACCGCAATGCCGGTCATCGCCGCGATCTCCGCGTGCTCGTAGCCCTCGACGTCATGGAGGACGAATACCGTGCGCGCTCCCGGAGGCAGGCCAGCGATCGACTGCTCGAGGTCGAGTCGAATCCCGGGCGGAGCCGACCGCGCCTCGGGCTCGAGGTCGATCAGGTCTCCCGATGGCGTGATCCGGCGGGTCCGCCGCCAGGCGCTGCGGCGATCGGTCAGAATGACGTTCACCGCCAGGCGGTGGAGCCAGGTGCCGAAGCCGCTTTCGCCGCGGAAGGTGCCGAGGCGCTCCCACGCACGAACGAACACGTCCTGAGTGAGCTGCTCGGCGTGACCCGCGTCGTCGGCCAGTCGAAGGGCCAGGGCGTAGATCCGCCCGACGTGCGCTCGATAGAGGCGCTCGAAGGCGCCCTCATCGCCCCGGGCCGCCCCGGCAACCAGCGGATCGAGGGCCGAGGCCACCGGACCGGCGGAGTCGGCGGTTCGGGCCCGGGGCAATGGCAGGGCAAAGGACGTCACGGAGGGTTGGATGCCGGTCGAGGCGCTCGGGTTTATTGCCGGGGGCCAAGGGCCTGCCACCAGGCCCGTGCGTCGGATTCCGTCCACGGTACCACCGGAATCGCCTGAAGGGACGCGGCCAGCACCGCCGCGCTCGCCGGGCGCTCGTCCGGCCGCTTGGCCAGACAGGCCATGATGAGTCCTTCGAACACCGGATCGATCGACTTCCCGGTGCGAACGGATGGCGGAATCGGCGGGGCGTGGAGGTGCTTGGCCAGAACGTGAATCGGGAGGTCGCCCTCGAACACCGGCAGACCGGTCACCAACTGGTACCCCACGCACCCAAGCGCGTAGAGGTCGGCGCGACCATCGTACCGATCACCCAGCGCCAGTTCCGGCGCCATGAAGGCGGGGGTCCCGGGCATCAATCCCGTGGCGGTTTCCAGAGAGTGGTCGACGGCGTCAGGGGAAACCCGGTCATCCTGGGCCACCGATTTGACCAGACCGAAGTCGAGCACTTTGACGACGTCGTGCTGGAGGCCGAGGCGCCCGATATGGATGTTGGCCGGTTTGATATCCCGATGCACCAGGCCGGCCGCGTGAGCCTCTTCGAGCGAGGCGCAGGCCTGGCGGAGGACGTGAATGGCCCGGTTGAGGGGCACCGGGCCGTGCTGACGGACCAGCTTGTCCAACGTCATGCCCTCGAGCAGCTCCATGACGATGTAGAGCACCCCGTCACGGGTGACCCCGAAGTCGTAGAGGGCCACCGTGTTCGGCGAGCGGAGACTGGCCGCCACCTCGGCCTCCCGCCGGAAGCGTTTGATCGCGAGCGCCCCCCCGTCGTCCTTGCCGGCCCCGATCGTCTCCGGCCGGATCAGCTTGATCGCGGCCGGTCGGGCCAGCATCCGGTGGGTGGCGCGGTAGACCTCACCCATCCCGCCCCTGCCGAGCAGCTCGCCGAGATGGTAGCTGCCGAGTTCGCGCGCCTTGGCAACCTGCTGGCCCAGCCGGGTCGCGACGCCGGACACGACCACCGCCGCCACCACGATCACGTAGTCGGGGTAGTGCATCAGAACCACGTCGGCCAGTGAATCGAACTGCCAGGCGCCCCGGGCCCCGGACACCAGCATCCCGATCGGGTTCATGGTGGCGGCGATCAAACCCGCCACGGCGGTCTTGACGGGCGTATTGGGCACGATGGCCGCCATGGTCAACATCATCGGACCGACCCAGGTAACGGTCGGCTGAATCGCCCAGCCGGCCGGCAACGGGGTCGCGTGCCAGACAATACCGATCCCGAGGGAGCCGACCAGGAGATAGCCGAGCCCGAGATCAAGAACGAATCGGGGATCGCGATCGCTGCGACGGAGATACCAGTAGAGCAGCAACGAGAGGGCAATGCAGGAAAGGGCGACGGCGTCCATCAGCTTCGGACGCGCCCACGAGGGATCGTCCGTCACGGCCCGAAGCACGAAATGGAAGCTCACGGTGCCGATGGCCCAGAGGGCCGCGCCCAGAAGCGCCATGATCCGAAGTCGGTCGGAGGCCTCCCGGAGCAGGTCGTCCGGGAGCTGCCGCGCGGCCTTGAGGCCGGCGCCCGTATCGACGGGCGTCGCGGCATCCGGTCCGATCAGGCGGCGGTCTGCCATTGACGAATTAGCTCGCCCGGCCCATCGACTCCGGCATCGGCACCGCCACCACCTCGCCGCGGGCCGTCTCCTCCCCACCCGCCGTCACGGTCATCCGTACCACCACCTTTCGCCGGCCGGTCTCCACCACCCGGGCCCGGAGCACCAGATCGTCGCCCAGCGGCGTGGGGCGAAGAAAGTCGACGTGCAACGCGGCGGTGACGTATCGCGGCGCCTCGGCGTCACCCACCTCCCGACCGGCGACCCGTTCGACGTGCGCCGCGGCGGTGGCCATCGCGTGGCAATCGATCAGCGAGGCGAGGAGCCCGCCATAGACGAAACCGGGAAGCGAAACATGCTCCGGTCGGGGCGCGAAGCGGGCGACGACCTCGTCACCCTCCCAGGCGCTCCGGAGGTGAAGACCAAGGTCATTCTGGCGACCACAGCCATAACAATGGGCAAAGGACTCAGGATAGTGATCCTGGACGATGGAAGGCGCCATGGGTCCGCTCCGCGGCAACGCCCGGGCTTCCCGCCAGCGACTGACGTGGCGGAGGATGTTCCCGGCTGATTGAACTCGTGAAGGGGAATTTACGCGAGAACGGGCGGGCGCGCCGCTCCGTTCGCGGTTTACCCGCCGGCCCGAAGCCGATCGAGGATGACGGCGGCCATGGCCCGGGCACCAACGAGAATCGACCCCTCGTCCGCGACGTACGCCGGCGCGTGGGGATAGCCGACGGTACCGCGGGCCGCGTTGCTGACGCCGAGGAAGTACATCGCACCCGGCACTACGGCCTGGAACGCGCCGAAGTCCTCGCTGAACGCGGGGGTGATCGACCGAATGGTTACCACTGTCCCGGCCCCGGGCACCGCGGCAATAGCCGCGGAGGCGGCAATGACGAGTCCGGAGTCGTTGGTGACGCCGTCGATGAACCGGGCCTGGTACTCGACCGCCAACGCCACCGAGGGGATCGTGAGCGCCGCCACCTCGCGGGCGATCGTCTCGCGAGCTCGGGTCCGGGCGGCCTCGGTAGCCAGGGAAAGCGTGGCCACGACGGTGGACGGATCCCCACCGCCGAATTGAACCAGGACGAAATCTCCGGTGGCGCCGTCGAATTGGCGGCTGACATCGACAGTGGCCACACCTTCGATGACCTGTCGCGCGGCGGCGAGCGCCGCGGATCGATCACCGGTGCCCATCGCGACGATCCGCACGACGTCCCGGCTGGCCATCAGGGGGCCGGCAGTGGTCCCGAGCTGGCCGACTTCGAGGGGCGCGGTGTGGAGCGCGAAGATCGCCGCCGGCCGATCCGTGCCAAACACGCCGGACGCCAGCATGGCGCGCGCACCGGTGGCCCGCTCCTCGGCGGGCTGAAAGATCAGCAACACCGTGCCCGGAAGACTGTCGCGCACCGCCGAGAACGCCTCGGCGAGAGCGATTCCCACGGTGGTGTGGACGTCGTGACCGCAAATGTGGCGGACGCCGGGGGTGAGCGAGGCGAAGGACACGGGATCGGGCGCGATGGACGAGACCGCATCCATGTCGGCGCGGAAGGCGACGACGGGGCCAGGACGGTCACCGCGGAGCAGGCCGACGACGCCGTGTCCGCCGACGCCGGTCCGGACGGCAAAGCCGAGGTCACGCAACCGCGCGGCGACGGCGGCCGCGGTGCGTTGTTCCTGGCCCGAGAGTTCCGGATGACGATGGAGGTCGCGTCGGAAGGAGATCAACTCCGCCTCCTTGGCCACCAGGCGGGCCTCGAGGCGTTGCGCCAGCGGTCCATCCTGACCCACGGTCGTACCAGTTTCGCCGGCGCACGCCGCAGCCATCAGGAGGACTGGAACCAGACTGCCACGACGCATTTGAGATTCCGGGAGGAAGGGGGCCTCCCGGACCCTACGGCGCCGCCCGACCCCCCGTTTCCGTAGCTCCGTTCGCCGTCACCCCTTGAGCCGGTGCCACTCGGCCAGCAGTTCCGCCTCGCGGGCCAGGGTCAGGCCAGGATGCCGAGGCGCCTGTTCCCACGGAACGCCGAGCGACTTGAACCAGGCCAGGGTGTCCCGCGCCGTCACCGCGAGTGGTCGGTAGGTCAGGCCAGCCGCCACGGCCCGCTTGGGGCTGATGAGCCCGTTGCCCTTGTGGTCGCCGATCGGGGGATACCAGATCGGGATGTCGCTCCACGGCCGGACCTTTCGTTCGAGGAGGAACGGCGTGTCGACCCAGGTGAACCGGACGTCGGCGCTGGAGATGGCCCGGATCCCGTAGAGGAATTCAGCCATGGAGAGCGGGGTTCCGGGCCCGGTGGCGTTGAACCGTCCGGTGGTGCCATTCTCGAGCATCCGGATGATCCACTCCGCCATGTCCCTGGCGTCGATGACCTGGACGGGGTCGCTCGGCGCACCGGCCGCGAGGACCTCGCCGCCGCGGTCGATCCGGACCGGCCAATAGGTAAAGAGGTTGAGATTGTCTCCCGGACCGACGATCCAGCCCGGCCGCACGATGGTGGCATGTCCCGGAAAGGCGGCTTCGACTTCCTGCTCGCAGATCACCTTGAGCGGGCCGTAGTACTTCCGGCTGTCTTCCGAGCCCGCCTCGGGAAGAACGGCCTTGGGATGGTCCTCGTCGAGATGGTCGACGCTGAAGTCGCGGTATACGTCGCCGGTCGAGATGAAGAGGTAATGCCGGGCAGCGCTCTTGAGGAGCTGCGCCGAAGCCCGCACGACTCTGGGCACGTAGCCGGAGGTATCGATGACCGCGTCCCACTCCCGGCCCTTGAGGACGTCGAGCCCGCCGTCCCGATCGCCGATCAGTTTCTCGACCTTGGGGAACAGACCCGGATTGGTCCGACCTCGATTGAACAGGGTCGGCACGTGACCGCGCGCCAACGCGGCCTCGACCATGTGGGGGCCGATGAAGCCGGTGCCTCCGATGAAGAGGATCCGGAGTGCCTTCTGAGCGGGGAGACCGGCCCGGCCTGATCGGCCGGTAATGAACGCTCGTCTCGATTTCATGGTGATCCGGGTGGTCTGGGGAAAATCAGCGATCGACGATGACCGTGAACCCGCCCATCAGCATCGACTTGAACTCGAACGGCATCGACTTCGGGTCAAAGTTGTTCATCCGCGGGTCTTTCATCACTTTGGCTGTGACCCGGTCGCGATGAGCCCGCGACTTGTAGACGATCCACGAGAAGACGACGGTCTCGCTCGGTTTGAGCTTGAACTTGGCCGGGAACGACGCATGCATTCCCTTGATCTTCAGATCGTCCCCGACGCATTCCCGATACTCGAGCGCGCCGTGCTCCCGCCATACCTTGGCCCCCAACTTGGCCATTTTCAGATAGGCGGCCAGGTTCTTCTTTCGGATCGGAATCACGAATCCATCAACGTATTTCATCGGGTGCTCCTCCGTCGGGCGAAACCCGGTCGGTCGAGGGGGTTCCAGGTTACCTCGGAAAAACGAGGTCGAGCAACATAGTCGATCCTGGTCCCCGTGCGACAAGTCGTTGGCCCAGAATGAGGTGCGAAGTTGCGCCCGATGGGGCGCGGTGTGCCCTAATCATATTTCGCCCGGGTAGTATTGACAATGTCAAATAACCCGGGTAAAATCGTCTCCCTATGCAAAATGAACCAATTCGCGCCGTTGCCTTCGTCGGCAGCCAGCGGATCGCGGAGGGCCCCCTCGCCGAGGTTGCCGGGCGGATTCTGGAACTCATGGCGACGAGTGGCCCGACGGAGCCCGTGGTGGTCTTCGAGCTCGAAACGAGCGCCGTCATCGATCTCGACCTCCGGCCTGAATCATTGGCGCGGGCCAGAACCCTATACGAGGAGGGCTCGCCGTCCCACGCCGCGGCAGTCGACCCGGCCGACCGCCGTCGCACCGGTCCGGGGCGCCCGAAGCTCGGCGTGGTGGCGCGCGAGGTGACGCTGTTGCCTCGGCATTGGGAGTGGCTCAACGATCAACCGGGCGGTGCCTCGGTGACGCTCCGAAGGCTGGTGGAGCAGGCCCGGCAGACCAGCGCGGATGCGGATCGCGTCCGCAAGGCGCGGGAGTCGGCCTATCGATTCATGGCCGTCATGGCAGGCAATCAACCGGGATTCGAAGAGGCCATCCGGGCGTTGTTCGCCGGGGATCGGGCCCGGTTCGACGAGCAGACCGCCGAGTGGCCGCCGGATGTTGCCGCGCACGCCCGGGCGTTGATGGCGGCAACCCTCGCGTGAGCGATCTCACCCAGGGCTCGATTACCCGCCACCTCGTCCGGCTCGCCGCCCCGCTGGCCGCGGGAATGGTCTTCCAGACCCTCTATTACCTGGTCGACCTCTATTTCGTGGCGCGCCTCGGCGACGCGGCCATTGCCGGGGTGGCGGCGGCCGGCAACGTCCAGTTCATCGTGATGGCGCTGACCCAGGTGCTGGGTGTAGGCACGATGGCGCTGATCGCGCACGCAATGGGTCGGCGGGACCGGGCGGATGCCAACCTGATCTTCAATCAGGGTCTGGTTCTGGCCGCCCTCGCCGCGGTCCTGACGATGGCCCTCGGCGTCTTCTTCGGCGGCCGCTACGTGGCGGGCCTCGGCGCCGACGCCGAGACGGTGGCGGCGGGTAAAACCTATCTGTTCTGGTTTCTTCCGGGCCTCGCGCTGCAGTTCGCGCTGGTGACGATGAGCTCGGCGCTCCGCGGCACCGGAATCGTCAGACCGACGATGATCGTGCAGGTCATCACCGTGCTGATCAACGCCGCGTTGGCGCCGGTGCTGATCGCGGGGTGGCTCACCGGACGGCCGCTCGGCGTGGCGGGGGCCGGTCTGGCCACCACCATCGCGATCCTGATCGGCGTACTCCTGATGTGGGCGTATTTCGAACGACTCGAGAAGGCGGTGGCGTTCGACCGGCGGCTGATCAAACCGGACCCCGCGGTCTGGCGCCGCATCCTCAAGATCGGGCTCCCCACGGGCGGAGAGTTCGCCCTCATGTTCGTGCTCATCGGCGTGGTGTACTGGATCATCCGGGATTTCGGGGCGCCGGCCCAGGCGGGGTACGGCCTCGGCTCCCGGATCATGCAGGCCATCTTCCTGCCGGCCATGGCGGTGGCGTTCGCGACGGCACCCCTGGCGGGTCAGAACTTCGGCGCCGGCAGGTTCGATCGGGTCCGGGCCACGTTTCGGAGCGCCGCGTTGCTCGGCAGCGCGATCATGGTGGTCATCACCATCGTCTGCCGGTGGCGGCCCGAGGCGTTCTTCGCCCCGTTTACCCACGAGGCGGAGGTGGTGGCGGTCGGGGCGGGGTTTCTCCGGTTCGTGGCGTGGAACTTCGTGGCGTCGGGATTGATCTTCACCTGCTCGGGCATGTTCCAGGCCCTCGGCAACACCCTCCCCTCGCTGATCAGCAGTGGCGGTCGGATCGTGCTCTTCGTCGTCCCCGCCGTCTGGCTCTCGCGGCGGCCGGGATTCGACCTCGAGGATCTCTGGCTGTTGTCCGTGGCGACGGTGGCGATCCAGGCGGTGATCAGTCTCTGGCTGCTCCGCCGCGAGATGCGGCGGCGGCTTGGCGCGGCGGCGCCGGCGGCTGATGGGGGAATCGCCGTCGCGGGACCTGAAACGTACTGAGGCTTGGACGGGAACGGGGAGTCCCTTATGTCGGCGTCCCGAGCTAGGGATCGCCAGAAACCGCCGCTTGGGAATGTGGCGCCAGGAACTGGTCGCAAAATGTTTTGTGTAAATGACTTAAGACAAAGCTATCTGCCGTGACTTGCTATTAAGTATCGTATTGGGATAGATTATTTATCGCATACGGATTAATAATACTCTCATACGATACAAAGCCTCCAGGCAATGGCAGACCCAGCAGAGATCGAGCGCGCCACTACATCGTGGTGATCGGCGGCTCCGCCCTCAATCTGCTCGGCCTCGTTTCCCGGGCTACCACGGACGTTGATGTCCTGGCATTCGCCCAACCTGACGAAACCGGCCTCCTGCGGCTCAGGCCGCCAGACGAGCCTCTCCCGCAGGACCTAGTTGCGGCAGTTACCACCGTGGCAAAAGACCTCGGCCTGGACCCCCATTGGCTGAACGCCGGTCCGGCGTCGCAATGGCAGACCGGGCTACCCGAGGGCTTGGCCGCGAGGGTTTCTTGGCGGGACTACGGTGGACTCTGGGTCGGCCTCGTAGCCCGTTACGACCTGATCTTCTTCAAGCTCTATGCGGCGGCGGATGATCGAGGCCCGACCAGCGTTCATTTTCAGGATCTCGTGGCGCTTCAACCAACCGACGACGAGCTGGAACGAGCCGGCGACTGGGTACTTTCTCAAGATCCGAGCCCTGGCTTCGCTCAGGAGCTCGCTATGGTGATTAACCATGCCCGAACCATCACCGGCCGATCTCGCTAACGAATACCGCGAGGGGGCAGCCACCTACCTTTGGCGCCAGTGGAAGGCCATCGGAGCGTCGGTCACATCGCCCAACCCTGCCCGACCAATCGTCGACCCTGAGGCGTTGATCCTCATGTCCCTCTGGGCGGTCGACTACGAGCGCCGTCTTTCCGACGTCGTTTGGTCTTGGACCGCGGTGAACTCGCCCCTGATCAGTATCCAGCGACTTCGAAACCTGCAAAGCTCGTTTCCAAGCGTCGTGCACCAACGCCTCGCCGCCTTGGCGGAATCCCGGGTCGCGGCAAAGGACGCACGATGGAGCTCCTTGAACCCCGGGCCGAAGACCGAGCTCCACGAGCGAGCCGGAAAGGTCAGGGCGACCCCCCCTCGATACTCCACATGGGCAACGCTCATGCTCCAACTACGCCAGGGGATGGGCGTCGGAGCGAAGGCAGACGCGCTTGCGTTCGTGCTAGGCTTGAACGACACTCCAATGGAGTGGGCAAGCGCATCCATCATTTCGGACTCGATTGGGTACACACCGGCAGCGGTACGGCGTGTCGTGGAGGACCTAGCCGCCGCACGATTCATCCGCGTCTTGGACACCGCGGAATCGGAGTCAGCGCCTCAACGGATGTACAGCCCCAATGTTGTAGCTTGGGCTGCACTACTTGGCGTGGGGGTGAACCAACCGGGCTGGGGTTACTGGACTGAGCGCTACCGGTTCTTCGTGGAGGCGATCAAGTGGCTGGATGAGGTCGCGATGAGGCCGCTCAAGGACTATGCGCTGGACGTTGGGGCGAGGGAGATACTCCTTCGAAACGGCTCGACCCTTCGCCGCGACCGTGTTGTCGATCCCGTCGAGTTCGCCGAAGCGGAGTTCGACTACGGGTCCCTCGCGCTTGTCGGTCGCGCGATGATCCGTTGGATGTCCAACCACGGCTAATAAGCCGATTCGTTGCCGACCACCAAGGGATCGCAGGCCACCGGCCGACCTGAAATGTCAAGCAGAGTGGCTAGGGAGGGAATCGAACCCCCGACACGCGGATTTTCAGTCCGCTGCTCTACCAACTGAGCTACCTAGCCGGCAAGGGCGGTGAATATAAGATCGACGCCGCCGATCTGCCAGTCACCGACCCCCCACGGCCAAAGTAGCTATCCTGCTTGCCCGCAATGCGTTACTCGCGCCCACGCCGACCGGGCACCGTCAGGGCGAGGCGGCCTTACTCCAGTCGATCCTGGAGCCGGACCGAACCGTGGCGCCGGCGGGTAGCCCTGTCATCCCAAGCCATCGCAGGCCCAAGCTTACCGAGGCAGTCGGGTTTGTTACGCCATGGCCCTCCGTGCCCTGACCGAACGCACTCAGATCGACCGTCAACGGAAACGCTTCGCCGTACCGGAAGAGGATGTCCCCGCTCTGGGCAACCGCCGGAAGTTCCGAATCGGCGCCTCCGCATGAATGCGCGCGCCAGCGTAGCTCCAGATAGGCCGCACGCCCCCCATGGCCGCCCACCAATAGCTCGACGATCGAACTGGCGCCGTAAGTTTGGAGCGGATCCGTGCAGGGCGAGAGCACGATCGACTTGGGCAACTCCGCCTGGACCCGGACGACACCGAGCGATCCCGTCAGGCCGGGCGCGTCGATCACAATCCGGTCTTCGAAGGAGACCCCTGCCGACGCGTGGGCAATGCCGCGGGTCGCGAGCGTGATGTCGGTCCTCGAGAGTGCCGAAGCGAGCTGGGCCTTCGCATGCCCCACAACGGTGGACCGCTCGACGGTCCAGTCGACGAAGTGCCCGGTCGTCTGGGTCCGGTTCTGGCCGTTTGCCTGCGCGTCGAACCGGACCTTGAACAATCCCTTTGCCGTGCGGCTGAGGAGGAAGTCCCGACAGAGGTCCATACTCGGGAGGCCGCGACTGAACGCGTAGCAGGCACGCAAAAACAACGTGACGGCTTCGCCCGTCCCATCGGGGGTAATGGGGCCGCTGAATCGCCCGACCGGGGTGGCTGCCGTTCGGGTCGGCAACGAGTGAGTCGCGCCGGAGACGGTCAGGTCGAAAATCTCGAAATCCGTCGGCACCGTCACGCCGTCACTCTTGAAGACCAGCCGGAATGTCATCTCGAGGTCGTTTGGCCGGTACTCGAGGGGCTCCGGGAGTCGTTCCTGACCGATGGCGTCGATCCCGGCACAGGACACGGAGTCGAACCACGCCGGATCGAGCCCACTCGCACCGCGTTCGAAGTAGACCGCAGCGACCAGATACCAGAAGAGGCCGTTGTCGAGCGATTGGATCCGGGATGCGGTGGGCCCCGGCGCGGCGCACAGGGCCATGTTTCCTTCAATGGCCCGCTGCAGGGGCCCACGGAGCATCGCGCGCCAGTCCTCCACGCGCCGTTGAAAACTGGGCGGCGGGTCGTGCCCCTCCCACACGTCGAACAGCTCCGCCATCGCGCGGAGACCCGCGTAGTCGCCAATGGCATCGACCAGCTGGGCATCGGTCGTGGTGGTTCGCATGGCGGGAAGGACGATGTCATCAAACCAGTCCTCGAGGATCTGTAACTCGAAGGCGCGGTCGCGAGGGCTTTGTGCCGACGCCCAGGCAAGCTCGGTGAGGTAGAACGCCGCCAGCGTGGAACGCGGCCTGGCCGGCGCCCGGTACATTGCCTCTACGTCGTCAAGGGTACCGAACCCGACTACGGCACCGCTGAAATGGGGGATCAGCATCGTGACCACACCAGCGGAATCGCGAGCCGGGGCAAGCGACAGATCCGTCCCGGTCCCCTCGTACCGGACCCCCACCAGCCGCTGGCCGGCTGGCGGTACTTTGGTGGTTTCGATCCGAAGGGTGGCCGGCGACGCGAAGGAGAGCCCCGAGGGCCGGAAGTCGACCCCACCGACCATCCCCCCGCTCAAGGGTCCCCCCGTGGCCGAGGCCAAGGGCGTCATGGTGATCGCCACGGTGTCCTTGAGGGACAACCGGGGAACGACGAAGGTGTACTTGGTCCCGTCCGGGCCCGTGGCACGCAAAGTGTCGCCCGCGGTCCCGACCCGCCTCGTCACGCCGCCGCTCGATGCCGCCACGGGAACGAAGGGCGGGACCTTGACCACCACCGCCGCGGTATCCGCCTTCCCCTCACTCACGGCAATGAGTTGGGTAAGGCCGGGTTTGACGGCGGTGACCAGGCCGGTGGCCGAGACGGTGGCGATGGCCGGAGTGGCAGAGGACCAGGTGACGACCCGGCTGGTGAGCGGATTGCCTCCGCCATCGGTGACCAAGGCGGCCCGTTGGGCGCCGTTGCCGACGTCGAGGAAGGTGGTGTCCTGATCGATCACCACTCGACCCACCGATGCCAGCACCGTGATCGCGGCCGTGCCCGATTTGCCGTCGACCGTGGCCGTGATGGTGGCCTGCCCCTGGGCCACCGCGGTGACCAGGCCATCCGCCGCCACCGTGGCGACCCCGGTGCTCCCCGAACTCCAGGCCAGGGACCGGCCGGTCAGGACGTTCCCGTTCTGGTCTTTGACCGTGGCGGTCAGGCGGACGGTATCGGGAACGGCGAGCTCGGCGACACCGGGCGCCACCACCACCGTGGTGACGACCGGGCCCGCCGGCGGCGGTGGCGCCGTAGTGGAGTCTCCGCCGCAGGCCACGACGAGGGAGGAAGCAAGGAGGACGAGGGTCGGGCGACGAGCCATGAGCGGTATCCAGGAAGCGGGACACCCCCACGGCGCGGTTCTCGGTCCGGATCGGCCACGGGTCGAACGCCGCCAGCTCCCCTACAAGAGGCTCAGCCCTAAATCGGCGGCGATTTCCTTCCGAAGCCAGGCCCGGGCCGTGAGCCACTCCCGATGGGCCGTCCGGACCGAGATCCCCAGACTTTCGGCCGTCTCCGCCACGCTCAGCCCGGCAAAGAACCGGCGTTCCACCACCGAGGCCGCCCGGGGACTCAACTCGGCCAGGCGGGTGAGCGCCTCGTCCAGCGAGAGCAGTTCCTCGGCGTCCGCCTCCCCGACCAGCCCCTCGACGGCCTCGAGCGGGATGGCCTCCTGCCCTTGTCCGCGCTTCTGCCGCCGCCGCGCCCGGGCATGGTCGATCAGCACTCGCCGCATGGTCTGAGCGGCCTGCGCAAAGAAATGGCTCTTGTCCACCGCCGACAGGTGCTCGCGGGTGGCAAGGCGGGTATAGGCCTCGTGGACCAGCGCCGTGGCACCGAGGGTGTGACCAGGCCGCTCATCGCGAAGCTGGCGGCCAGCGATGGCCCGGAGCTCGTCGTAGACAAGAGGCAGCAGCCGATCGAGCGCCGCGGTGTCGCCGTTCCGGAGCAGGTCGAGGCAGGTCGTGACGGAAGTGTCTTGGCTCATGCGGGTCGTCGGACAGAGGGTATCGCGCTGGTGAGGCCGGAGCAAGGTGGCCGATATGGGGGCCAACCGACGCCGTAAGGATGGACATCGCCGCGGGCGCGGACGGGCCGTATTATCACACCTTCACCCAACGATCGGCTAATTCCGATGGCGTCGAATACCTGGGACCGCGTGGGCGACATCTTCCTCCGGGCAATCGAGCTGCCCAGCGAGGCCCGACCTGCCTTCGTGGCGGACGCCTGTGGTGACGACCCCACGCTCCGGGCCGAGGTCGAGGCGTTGCTGGCGGGCCACGGGTCGAATCCGAGTGACGCACCCGAACAGTTGCTCCCGTCGTCGCGGCCCCCGGCACCCGCCCTGGGTCCCGGGGTTCGACTCGGCGCCTACGTCCTCGAAGAACTGGTTGGCCGGGGTGGGATGGGCGAGGTCTACCGCGCGCGCCGGGTCGACGAGCAGTTCGAACAGCGGGTGGCCGTCAAGATCGTCCGCGCCGAGCGGTCGACCCCGGAACTGGTGCGTCGGTTCCTTCAGGAGCGCCAGATCATGGCCCGCCTGGACCATCCGAACATCGCGGCGCTGCTGGATGGGGGGCTCGCCCCGGGGGGCCAGCCCTATTTGGTCATGCCGTTCGTCGAGGGAGAGCCGATTACGCGGTATGCGGCATCGCGTCGGCTCTCACTCGAGCAGCGGCTCGGCCTCTTCGTCACCGTCTGCCAGGCGGTTCAGTTCGCCCATCGGCACCTGATCGTGCACCGCGATCTCAAACCCTCGAACATCCTGGTCGACACCGAGGGCACGCCCCGGCTCCTCGATTTCGGCATTGCCAAGCTGCTCGACTCCGCGGCGGCCACTTCGACCACCGGCGACCTCCTCCTCATGACGCCGGAACACGCCGCACCCGAGCAATTTCTCGGGGCGGCGGTCACGACGGCCACCGACGTCCATGCGCTCGGAACGCTCCTGTACGAGTTGCTGACCGGAACCCGTCCCTTTCAGGACATTCCGCCGACCGAGTTGGCTCGTGCCGTGTGCGAGCAGGCGCCGGTGCCCCCGAGCCGGATCCAGCCGGTCCCGGACGACCTCGAGCAGATCGTCCTCATGGCACTGCGGAAGGAGCCGGCGCGCCGGTATCCCTCGGCCGGGCAGTTTGCCGACGACATCAATCGGTTCCTGGCCGGTTGGCCCGTGGTGGCCCGTCCCGACACCCGGCGGTACCGGCTGCGGCGCTTCCTGACGCGCCATCGGACGGGAGTGGCCGCGGTGGCGACGGTGATGGTGACTCTCGCGGCCGCGACCGGTTGGTCGCTCCGCCAATCGGCCCGTCGAGCCGCCGCGCTGGAGGTGGCCGAAGCCGAGCGGGCCCGGGCCAACCGCATTTCCAACTTCGTGCTGGGCGTGTTTCGGGCGACCAATCCCACCGAAACCCGGGGCCAGACCGTCACCGCGCGAGAGCTGCTCGATGCGGCCAAGGAGCGGGTGAGGCGGGACCTGGCCAGCGAGCCAAAGGCACGCGCGGACATGGAGCTGGCGATCGGCCAGGCGTATCTGTTCGTGGGACTGACGACCGCGGCGGAGTCGTTGTTGGCCCGGGCGGTGGAGACCCGACGGGGGGCGGCGGCCGCCGATCCCCTCGACATCGCCACGGGGGAGGAGTGGCTGGCCCGCGCCCAGATGACGGGGGGGAAGTTGCAGGATGGTCTCGGTTTGGCACGCCAGGTCGTGGCAACCCGGGAGCGGCATCTCGGGCCCGATGCGGTCGAACTCGCCCCGGTGCTCCAGCGAATCGCGGCGGCCATGCATGAGCGCCACGAACGACCGGAGGACTCCGACAGCGCCCTCGCGCTGCTGCGACGGAGCCTGTCGATCCTCGAAGGTGCCGATTCCGGTCGAACCATGGAGGCGGCCGAGGCCTATCGCCGGATGGCGTATATCAGCCGGGCCCAGGGAAGGATGGCCGAAGGACTCGAGCTTCAGCGAAAGTCAATCGACATCGCGACCGCGGCAGCCAGGGATCCCGACGATCCCAAGCTCTTCAACTTCAGGGAGACCTTGGCGATCATGCAGGCTGAAGATGGCCAGTTGGATTCCTCCCTGGCAACGCACCGCGCCCTGCTCGAGGCCCGCCGCCGGGTCTATGGCCCGCAAGACCCGCTGACATCGTACAGCCTCTTCAACATCGCGGTGACCCTCGACGAGGGTGGTCGTCCAGCCGAAGCCATCCCATTCGCGAGGGAGTGCATCGCCGTTCGCGAACGGGCCTTCGGACCCGGGCACCACCAAACCGGCTACTGCTATGGTCCCCTGGCCACGGCGCTGGCCAAGATGGGGGATCTGTCGGGCAGTATCGGGGCCTTCCGCCGCTCGATCGCGATCCTCGAGACGGCGCTCGGGCCAACGAACGTAATCGTCGTCAACACCTACTCCGACCTGGCCCAGGTGCTGACGGCGGCTGGGCGGAAGGATGAGGCCGTCGAAGCGCTGCGAACCGCGGTCGAGCGGGGTTTCACCGGCCTTGATAGCAAAGCATTCGCGCCGCTCGCCAGCGATCGGCGGTTCCTGGCGCTGAAAGCCAAGGTGGCGTCGCGGGAGCGTTAGGCAGACCGCGACCGGTTCGTCAAAAGGGGAGGGTCCCCTCGGCCACCATGGCGGCGAGGGATTCCTCGAGCGCCGCAACGGTCCGGGTGACGGCCGCGGCGTCGTGGGCCGCGGAGAAGCAGAAGACCTCGCCGCGCATCGACGCCACCCCGCGAAGGAGGAGATGGAGATCCAGCCGCTGATGGAGCGGCGTCTTGGCCGGGTCCATCAGCTGGTCGACGGCCGCGGGCGCCTGGGTGTCGTCGGCCGGCTCCCGGTCGACCGCGCCGAGATAGAGGTGAACGATGGACCGGCCATAGCAGCGAGCGTTGGCGCCGATCCGTCGGAACATGGCGTTGGCATCGCGCCGGAATCGATCCGCCATGGCCCGGGCCGCCTGCTGCGGGCCACCACCCTGGTAGAGCGTGCACGCGGCAATCCCGGCCGCGCAACTCATCGGCACGGCGTTCCAGGTGCCTCCGTGCACCACCCGCTGGGCGGCGGGCGCCGCGGGGCTCAATACCGACAGCACATCGGCCCGACCGAACAGCGCGCCGGCGCCGAGCCCACCGCTCGCCGCCTTGCCGATCGAGGTGAGGTCCGGAACAATCCCCACCACGGACTGCCAGCCGCCGGCCGCCTCGCGGAACCCCGTCACCACCTCGTCAAGCAGCAACAAGGTGCCGTGACGGCGGCACAGGTCTGGCAGCGCCTGGAAGAACTCCACGGTCGTCGGCACCCGTCCGGAGACTCGGCCGCCGCCACCTTCCACCAGTACCACGGCGAACTCGCCGCCGCTCAAATGCCGCTCCACCAGCTCGGGGTCGTTGGCCGGAATGACGGTGACCGCGTCGTCGAGCGCGCCCGGTGAGCCTTTGGCCGCGAGTTCGTCGGCCCAACCGTGATAATTGTGCTGGAACTTGAGAAGCTTCCGGCGCCCGGTCCGCGCCCGAGCCACCCGAAGCCCCATCTGATTGGCCTCCTGGCCTGACGCGAAGAACTCGATCCGCTCGGCCGCGGGCATCAGACTCCGGATCCGCTCCGCCCACTCGACCTCGAGGCCGTGGTTGTCGCCGAAGTGGACGCCGAGGCCCGCTTGCCGCTGGATGGCCTCGACCACGGCGGGATGGGAGTGGCCGAGGATCAGGGCGCCGTGGCCCAGCACGTAGTCGAGGTACTCGTGACCGTCGATGTCCCACTTCCTGGCCCCCTCGGCCCGCACCATATAGGGGCGAAACGGGTTGTGGACCCGGGAAAAATGGGTGGCACCCTGAGCGGGAAACAACTCGCGGGCCCGGGCATGGAGTTCCGCGGAGCGCGGGCGCTGCCGCCGATAGGCCTCGATGAGGGCGTCGGGCTCTGACACGAGCGGTTTCCTGGTTGGGGAATGGCGGAAGTCTGTCACGGTCATCCGGCTTTGGCCAGCCTCGCGGCGGTTCTTGCGTTCGGGCCCGCCAACGGTAGTTTGCTTCGGAGATTCCCTCGACCAACGCCGGAGTTCCCAATGTCGTCCGCCCGCCAGTTCCTGGTCGCGCTCGTATCCCTCGCCCTGACGCCCGGTTGGGCCGGGGCCCAGACGCCGGTGGCCAACCGGCTCACCCTGGAAGACTTCCTCAACGCCGAATCCCCGCGGGACTTCTTCCGCGGCGGCGGACCGCAGATCTCACCCGATGGCAAGCAGATCGCCTATTCCCGCTGGTGGATCGACAAGATGTCGGATCGCTGGAAGCAGTCGATCTGGCTCGTCAATGCCGATGGCACCAAGAACCGCTGGCTGGTCGACGCGGGCGGGCATCAGTGGTCGCCGGACGGAACCCGCCTCGCGTTCGTGAAGCAGGGCGAACCGAGCGGAGCGCAGATTTTCGTTCGTTACATGGACGCCGAGGGCGCGGTAACCCAGGTAACCCGCCTCGAGAACGGCCCCGGCAACGTGACCTGGTCTCCGGACGGCAAGTGGCTCGCGTTCACGGCGATGGTGCCGGAGAAGTCGAAATGGAGCACCACCATCCCGGGCAAACCGGCTGGCGCGTCCTGGGCGCCCGAGCCAAAGGTGGTCGATCGACTTCAGTACCGCTCCGACTGGGCCGGTTACGTCGATGGTGGGTGGACTCAGGTCTTCGTCGTCCCCGCCGGCGGCGGGACACCGACCCAGTTGACCGACGGCCCCTGGAACCACGGGCAGCTGGCCTGGTCCCGGGACGGTGGGGAGATCCTCTTCAGCACCCTGCGGGTTCCGAAGGCCGAGTACGAGTGGCGGGAGTCGGAGATCTACGCGGTCAACGTCCGGTCGAAGGTGATTCGGCAGCTCACCACCCGGAAGGGGCCCGATTTCGGGCCGGTCGTTTCCCCGGACGGACGGATGGTGGCGTATCTGGGGTACGACTGGACCGACGACACCTACATCACCAACAAGCTCTACGTGATGGGTATCGACGGATCGAACCCGCGGCAGATCGACGGCTCGCTCGATCGGTCGCCCGAAAACGTGTCGTGGGCGGCGGACGGGAGCGGGGTGTATTACGTGGCGCAGGACCGGGGCCAGAGCCAGCTCTTCTTCGCCGCGGCAACCGGCGGAGAGCCCCGGCGCCTCACCAACGGCGACCACATGCTGACCGCGCTCAGCGCGGCGCCGACCGGAACCGCGGCCGCCGTTCTCTACACCACCACGTCGCCTGGCGACGTGGTCACGTTCGATCTCAAGACGCCGGCCCCGCGACGCGTCACCGACCTGCACAGTGACGTCCTGGCCGGCAAACGGCTTGGCACCGTCGAGGAGATCTGGTACCCGTCGGTCGGAGGGCTCCGGGTGCAAGGCTGGGTGGTGAAGCCGCCGGACTTCGATCCGGCCAAGAAGTATCCGCTGATGCTCTCGATTCACGGCGGACCGCACGGCATGTACACCAGCACCCTGACGTACATGTGGTGGGAGTGGCAGATCTACGCCGGAATGGGGTACGTGGTTCTGTTCACCAACCCGCGCGGCAGTTCCGGGTACGGCAGCGCGTTCGGCAACGAGATCAAGAACGCCTACCCCGGCAAGGACTACGATGACCTGATGGCGGGCGTGGACACCGTCATCAACCGGGGTTACATCGACAGCCGAAACCTCTTCGTCTACGGGTGCAGCGGCGGCGGGGTCCTGACGGCCTGGGTGGTCGGCCACACCGATCGGTTCGCCGCGGCCTCGTCGGAGTGCCCGGTCATCAACTGGATGTCGTTCGTCGGAACGACCGACGGGCCTGGATGGTACCGCAACTTCGCCAAACTGCCGTGGGAGGATCCGTCGGAGCATCTCCGCCGATCGCCGCTCATGTATGTCGGCAACGTCAAGACGCCCACGATGTTGCTGACGCCGGAGGGCGATCTCCGGACCCCGATGCCGCAGACCGAGGAATACTACATGGCGCTCAAGATGCGCCAGGTGCCGACCGTCATGGTCCGGCTTCAGGACGAATGGCACGCCTACTTCAACCGTCCGTCCAACTTCCTCCACACCATCTCGTTCCGGGAGAAGTGGTTCCAGACCTACAAGAACGGGGAGAAGCCGCTCCCCTGACCCAGGTCCGAATCGCGATCGCGGGACTCGGCAACGTCGGCCGCGGTCTCCTCGCGATCCTGCACAGCCAGGCCGACCTGCTCGCGCAGGTCGGCCTTTCGATCCGAGTGGTGGGTGCGGCCGATTCGGCCGGGGCCGCGATCGACCCGGCCGGTCTCGACCTGGCCACCCTGACGGCCACCAAGGCGGCCGGGCGGACGGTGGCCCGACTTCCCCGAGTCGGACGCCTCGACCTTCCCCTCCCCGACTTCCTCGACGCGGCCGCGCCCGATCTCTTCTGCGAAGCGACGCCGGTCGATCTCCGGACCGGTCAGCCGGGTCTCGGCGCGGTCCGCCACGCTTTGGCGCGGGGAATCGCCTGCGTGCTCGCCAACAAAGGGCCGCTGGCGCTGGCCTACCAGGAGTTGGCCGCCCAGAGCGATCTCGAAGCGCCCGACCGGCCGGGGCTTCGATTCTCCGCCTGCGTCGGCGGGGCGTTGCCGACGATCAATCTCGGCGGGCGCGATCTGGCGGGGGCTCGGATCACCGACGTCGAGTGCGTGCTCAACGGCACCTGCCAGGGCGTTCTCCGGGCCATGGAGTCGGGCCAGTCGCTGGACGACGCGGTGGCGGAGATGCAGCGGCGGGGCGTGGCGGAGACCGATCCGAGCCTCGACGTCGACGGCTGGGATCAAGCCGTCAAGTTGGTCATCCTCGCCAACGCCGTGCTCGGACGGCCAACCGTGCTCGGCGATCTGACCGTTCGGGGAATCCGCGACGTGACAGGGGTGGAACTCGCGGCCGCCGCCGCGCGAGGCGAACGCATCGTGCTCCTGGGGCGGGCCCGGCGGGACGACCCGGCGGGCGATTGGAAGCTGACGGTTGAACCGACCAGCCTGCCTGTGACCCACCCCCTGGCGCGGATGGGTGCCGACGAAATGGGGATCGTCTATCGCACCGACATCAGCGGGGTCATCCACGCCACCTCCGAAGAGATCGACGCGGTGCCCACCGCGGCGGCCATGCTCCGCGACATCATCGATCTCCATCGCGCCGGCGCCCTGCGTACCACGACGTCGCCCCGTTACCCGAGGACCCGATGACTCCAGTCCGCCGCGGCGCGCGGGCCCGCCACGGCGGCGGATTCGGGCGCCCCGGCGGGTG
>CADEGB010000005.1:0-18473 GCA_902826755.1 uncultured Gemmatimonadota bacterium | reverse complement strand
TTCGGATGCCGGAAGAAGGACCCGGAAGGTACTCCCGCCGCCCAACTCGCTGTCGACCTCGATCCAGCCACCGTGCTGTTCCACGATCCCGAAAACGGTGGCTAGCCCGAGGCCGGTGCCGCGACCCACTTCCTTGGTGGTGAAGAACGGCTCGAAGATGTGAGGCAGGTCGCCGGCGGCGATGCCGGTTCCGGTGTCGGCCACGGTCAGGCGGACGTACCGCCCGCTCGTCGTGGGCTGACGAACCCGATCGACCGCGGCGGCGGCGATCGCATCAACCGTCAGCGCGATCCGGCCCCCGGTCGGCATCGCGTCCCGGGCGTTGAGTACCAGATTCATCACGACCTGCTCCATCATCCCGGGATCCGCTCGTACCAGGGGGACCTGATCGGCGAATCGGGTCTCGATGGTCGTCCGTTCCCCCACCAGCCGGCGGAGCAGACTCACCATTCCCGCAATGGCCTCGGCCAGGTCCACCGGCCGGGCGGCCGCGATCTGGCGTCGACTGAACGTGAGCAGCTGGCGAATCAGGTTGGCGGCCCGATCGGCGGCCGTGGCGATCTCGGCCACGTTGGCCCGAGCCATCGGGGCCAGGTCGGGTTCGGTCAGCAGGAGCGAGGCGTTCCCGACGATGACCGTGAGCAGGTTGTTGAAGTCGTGCGCCACCCCCCCGGCGAGCTGGCCAACCGCCTCCATCTTCTGCGACTGGCGGAGCCGCTCCTCGAGGTCCCGGCGCTCGGTGATGTCCCGGGCAATGGCCTGCGCGCCGACGGGAAGACCGGCCTCGATCAGGATCCGAACGTGTTGCCCGATCCAGATCTCGCGTCCCGATCGCGTCACGATCGGCAGCTCGCAGTAGGTCGACTGAATCCCGCGCTCGAGCTGATCGCGATAGAAGGCCGTCGTCTCCTCCCGGGCATCCGCCCGGACCAGCGCCAAGCTCTCCGTCCCGATCAACTCGTGCGCTTGATACTCGAGCACGCTCGCGGCATTGGGGCTGATGTATCGGAAACGGCCCTGGGCATCAGTTCGATAGATCACGTCGGTGGCAACCTCGACCAGCTGGCGGAACTGCTCCTCGCTCCGCCGGAGGGCATCCTCGCGGCGCCGCCGTTCGACCACGACGCCGATCTGGGCGCTCAGCGTTTCGAGAAAGCGGATCTCCCGTTCGTCGAAGTGATGCGGCCGATCGAAGTAGATCATGAACTTGCCGATCAATCGGTGCTCGGCGGCCATCGGCACGAACGCGAGCGATCGGATCCCTTCCGCGAGGACCTGATCCCGGAGTGGCCCGAGCGACTGGTCGAGGGTCACGTCGGGGACGGGGATCGGGACCACGTTCGTATCCGTTGGAACCCAGGGTGAGTGACCCTCGGCCGCGGCCCGGTACTCGTCCGACAGCCCCCGCCAGGCCCGGAACCGCATTACCCCATCGGCATCGAACAGGAGCACCGCGGCGCGATGGGCTTCGACCGCGGCTTGCACGCCTTCGAGAGCCAGGGCCAGCACCTCGTCGAGTGATCGCGCCTCGATGACCGCCGCGCTCAATCGATGGAGGGTCTCCTGCTCCCGGAGCCGACGCCGGAGCAGGTGTTCCGCCCGCTTCGATTCGGTCACGTCGAAGAAGGAACAGAGGACGGCCGACTTCGGGTCGCCCTCCAGGCGGGGGATCGGACTGGCGTTGATCGACAGCCAGACCACGGTCGAGTCAGGATCCCGGAGACCGAGCACGACGTTGCGGCGGGCCACCCCGGTACGAAGGGTGGTGACCGCCGGGAACTCCTCGACCGGGAACGGGCTGCCGTCCTCCCGGATCACCTCGCGCCTTCCGGCGGCGAGTTCGCGACCGAGAAGCCACTCGGCCCTGGCACCGAGGATTCGCTCCGCGGCCGCGTTGCACTCGACGATTCGGCCATCGGGGTCCAATACCAGTACCCCCTCGGCCACGGTGGCGAGGACGGTGCGATAGAACTCCCGCTCGGTGATCCTTCGGTCGGAATCGATGCTCACCCGGCGATCGGTGGGTCGGGACGCGAGAATCTACCAGCCCCAGCCGAACCCCGACACCCGCCACCGTCGACCCCGCCTCCCCACGGTGCCGAGGCCCCCCGATTCGGGGTACAATGGAGTCGGGTTCAAGCGGCTCGATCGACAGGAGGTGCCCAGATGATCCGCATTCCGTTTCCGGCCCTGGCCGGCGGTCCGCACCGGGTGGCTCCATGAGCGACCCGACCCCCGCTCCCGACCCGCACGGCCTTCTTCGCCTTGGCCACGCGGCGGCGGTGCTCGAGGTGGCGACCCAGCGATGGCACGACGGCCGGCATGAGGTCCGAAACGACCAGGTGGTCGAGGAGACGCCGATCGTCATCGTCTACAATCGGGTCCCCCACGTGGTGATGATGGCCACGCCGCAGGACCTCGAGGACTTTGCCCTCGGGTTCAGCCTCACGGAAGAGCTGATCCGGACCCCGGCCGATCTCCTGGCCGTCTCGGTCGAGCGGTTCAGCCAGGGAATCGAACTTCAGGCCACCATCGCGCCGGCATGCGAAGCGGTGGTGGCCAGCAGGACCCGGCGGCTCGCCGGCCGGACCGGATGCGGCATCTGCGGGGCCGACAGCATCGCGGCCGTGCTCCGGAACGTCCACCCGGTGGCGGAGGGGGGCAGGATCGCGCCGGAGGTGGTGACCCAGGCGCTCGATGGGTTGGCCGGCCAGCAGGCCCTGAATCGGGCCACCGGCGCGGTCCATGCCGCCGGCTGGGCGTCCCTCGACGGCTCCCTGATGCTGGTCCGCGAAGACGTCGGGCGACACAACGCGCTCGACAAGCTGATCGGCGCGGCCCTGACTCGGGGCGTGGACCCGCGGGCCGGATTCGTCGTCGTCACCAGCCGCGCCAGCTTCGAGATGGTCCAGAAGGCCACGGTGTTCGGCGCACCGATCCTCGCCGCGATTTCGGGACCGACCGGTCTGGCCGTCCGAGTGGCCGAGCAGGCCGGGCTTACGCTGGTCGGGTTTGCTCGGCGGGGGGCGCTTTCCGTCTACACCCACCCGGAGCGAATCGGACTCGGATGACGAACGGGATCGCGGCCGGCTCCGGCGGGAGATATCTTGGACCGCTCCGAAGCGATCCCCAACCAGTCGAGGACCACCCGATGACGCGCCTCCGGTCGCTGTCGCGCTCCCTCCTGTTCGCGTTGTTCCTCGGCGGCTGCGCTCGGAACGACGCGCCGCCGCCTGCGGCTCAGTCGCCCCAGGCCGAACTCGCCGCCCGGGTCAAGGCTCGTGGGGACTCGCTCGAGCTGCCCGGCGAGTATACCCCGCCCCCCGGCGACCCACTCGAGCACTCGATTGCCGGGTTCGCGAAGACTCTCTGTTCGGCGGTGTTCCTGACCGGACTCGATCCGGCCGACGCGGCCGCCAACGTCGGGTTCTTCACCGGCCCGCTGGAGGATCGCGCCGCCGTCGTCGACACCGTCGTCAATCGGGCCACCCAGACGGTCCGACTCACGATGAAGTCGGGCACCGTCCGGATCGCCCGACGGTACGGGAGCCAGGGTTGCGTCACCTCGCCGAAGGATCGCGATACCGTCTTTTTCACGCCCTCGGTCGTGAAGCCGAACCTGCCCGACGCCGCCACGACCCCGTGGCCGATGGGCGATGTGGTCGCCCCCGAGGCGTGGCCTGCCGGCATCGACTCGGCCAAGTTCGCCGCGGCCATCGACACCGCGTTCGGCTCGGCCGACGCGATGACGCTCGGTCTGGTCGTCACCTGGCGCGGGCGGATCCTGGCCGAGCGGTATGCGCCCGGGATCGGGATCCACACGCCGTTGGAAAGCTGGTCGATGGGCAAGAGCCTGACCGGGACCCTGATGGGCATCCTGATCAAGCAGGGCGTCTATCAGCTCGAGCAGAAAGCGCCGATTCCCGAGTGGCAGCAGCCCGGCGATCCGCGCCAGGAAATCCGAATCATGGACATCATGCGGATGTCGAGCGGGATTCGGATCCGCGCCCCCCAGGATCCCGGCTACGATCCGAGCCTCGGCTACCCCGATCACCTCTATCTCTATACGGGCGGAGTCAACTCGTACCAGTACGCGGCCACCCGGCCGCCCCAATGGAAACCGAACACCGTGGGTCGGTACCGCAACACCGATCCGGTCCTGACTGGCTACCTGGTCCGGCTGGCGGTCGAGCAGCGGGGCGAGGATTACCACGCGTTTCCCCAGCGCCATTTGTTCGACAAGATCGGGGTCCGGGACGCGGTGATGGAAACCGACCCGTACGGGAACTTCCTGACTCAGGGATACGAACTGTTGCCGGCCCGCGACTGGGCCCGCTTGGCCAACCTCTACCTGCAGGACGGCGTCTGGAACGGCGAGCGGATCCTCCCCGAGGGCTACGTGGCCCACGTCAGCACGGTGGCTCCGGCGTGGGAGGCCGATGGTCGGCCGGTGTACGGGGGCGGCTTCTTCTGGGTCAACGGCGACGGCGCCACCCCGATCCCGAAGACGGCGTACTCGATGCAGGGCGCGGGAGGTCAGAGTGCCACCATCATCCCGTCCCACCAACTGGTGGTGGTCAGGCTCGGCAAGTACCGGGGCGCCCGAGCCGCCGATCAGGCGCTCGATCGGGGCATGGCGTTGCTGATGGAGGCGGTCCCGGCAGCGTCCCGGTAGCGGACGCAAGGGCCGGAGCAAAACCGGCCGCGAAACCGGGCCGGCGTGGCGGAACGTACGGTCCGGTGTATCGTTATGGTGCCCCTTCCGGAGCCGGAGCCAATGCCAGCCTATTCCCTCAAGGTCAACGGGCAGAGTCGATCGGTCGACGTCCCCGCCGACATGCCGTTGTTGTGGGTCCTTCGCGACGTCCTCGACCTGCCTGGCACCAAGTTCGGGTGCGGCGTCGGTCAATGCGGCGCGTGCACCGTGCACCTCCGCGGTGCGCCGATCCGATCCTGTTCCCTCCCGGTCTCGGCGGTCGGATCGGCCGAGGTAACCACGATCGAGGGTCTGTCCGCCGAAGGTACCCATCCGGTCCAGCGCGCCTGGGAGGAGATCGACGTCCCCCAGTGCGGCTACTGTCAGGCCGGTCAGATCATGTCGGCCGTCGCGCTGCTGGCCCGCACGCCGAAGCCGACCGATCCCCAGATCGACCAGGCCATGAACGGCAATCTCTGTCGGTGCGCCACTTACCTGCGGATCCGAGAGGCCATTCACCGCGCCGCGGTGATCGCCGAGAATGGCCCCGCCGCCTCCGGCACCGGAAGCCGGTCGACCCAGCCCGCCGGCGAAGCCTGAGGACCCGACCATGACCGTCACCCACGTCGATCGCCGCACCTTCCTCCGAGTCACCGCCATCGCCGGCGGGGGTCTGCTGCTCGGATCGTACGCGAAGCCCCTCGCGGCCCGGGGCCGGGCGTCCGCCGACCCGTTCCAGCCTAACGCCTACATCCGGATCGGAGCCGACGGCTCGATCACGATCATGGCCAAGAACCCCGAGGTCGGTCAGGGCGTTCGCACCATGTTGCCGATGCTGATCGCCGAGGAACTCGACGTCGACTGGAACGCCATCACCGTCGAACAGGCGGATTCCGATCCGGCCCGGTTCGGACGTCAGTTTGCCGGCGGCAGCACCGCCACACCGATGAACTACGACGAGCACCGCCGGATCGGCGCCGCCGCCCGCCAGATGCTGGTGGCCGCCGCGGCCGCCACCTGGGGCGTGGCGGAGGCCGAGTTGACGACCAAGTCGGGCCGGGTGTCCCATGGACCGAGCAGCCGGTCGGCCGGCTACGGCGAACTCGCCGCCAGAGCCGCCACGCTCCCGGCGCCCGATCTCAAAACGGTCAAGATCAAGGATCCCAAGTCGTTCACCGTGATCGGCACCTCGCGTCCCGGCGTCGACAATCGCAAGATCGTTACGGGCAAGCCGCTGTTCGGCATCGACGTCAAGGTGCCCGGCATGAAGTACGCTGTCTATGCCAAGTGCCCGGTATTCGGTGGCAAGGTGGCGACCGCCAACCTCGATCAGATCAAGGCGCTGCCGGGAATCCGCGACGCGTTCGTCGTCGAGGGCGGCGCCGCCCTCACCGGCCTGCTCGGCGGGGTGGCCATCGTGGGCGATACCTGGTGGGCGGCCGAGAGTGCCCGCCGGAAGCTCCTGGTAACCTGGAACGAGGGCCCCACCGCGAGCCAGAGCAGCGTTGGCTTCGCGGCCCGAGCCGCCGAGCTGGCTCGGGGCACCCCGACCCGGATTCTCCAGAACGACGGGAACGTCGACACGGCCCTCGCCGAAGCGGCCCACGTCGTCGAGGCGTCCTACTTCTATCCGTTCCTGGCGCACGCGCCGCTCGAACCGCAGAACTGCACCGCGCATTTCAGTGGTGGCAAGCTCGAGATCTGGGCCCCGACCCAGAATCCGGAACCGGGCCGCGATCTCGTCGCCACCACGTTGGGCATTCCGAAGACCGACATCACGATTCACTTGATCCGCGGCGGCGGCGGGTTCGGCCGGCGGCTCATGAACGATTACATGGTCGAGGCCGCCTGGATCGCCAAGCAGGCCGGCGTCCCGGTCAAGCTGGTCTGGACCCGCGAAGACGACACCCGACACGACTTTTATCGTCCGGCCGGGTTCCACTTCCTCAAGGCCGGTGTCGACCGGGCCGGCAAGGTCGTGGCCTGGAAAAACCACTTCGTGAGCTTCGGCGAGGGCGATCGGGTGGCCGCGAGCGCGGGGATGGCGCCAACTGAGTTCCCGTCCCGCTTCGTGCCCAATTTCCAGCTCGCCACGTCGCTCATGCCGCTCGGCGTGCCGACCGGTCCACTCCGCGCCCCCGGGAGCAACGCCCTGGCCTTCGTGTTCCATTCGTTCATCGACGAGCTGGCCCACGCCGCGGGACGCGATCAGGTCCAGTTCCGGCTCGACCTCCTCGGCGAGCCGCGAATGGTGGCGAATCCCGATGGCAGCAACGGCTACGATGCCGCCCGGATGCGCGGCGTCCTCGAACTGGTGGCCGAGAAATCCGGCTGGGGCCGACGCCGCCCACCGAAGGGAACTGGGATGGGGGTCGGCTTCCACTACAGTCATCGGGGGTACTTCGCCGAGGTGGTCGAAGTCGCGATGACCGGCCGGGAAACCTTCCGCGTCAACAAGATCTGGGTGGCCGGCGATGTCGGCAGTCAGATCATCAATCCGAGCGGCGCCATCAACCAGGTTCAGGGTTCGGCCCTCGACGGCTTGAGCGAGGCTCTCGGGCAGGAGATCACCATCGACAAGGGTCGGGCGGTCCAGGGGAATTTCAACGACTTTCCCCTGCTCCGGCTGGCCCAGACGCCGCCGGTGGAAGTGCATTTCCGGATCACCGACAACCCGCCGACCGGTCTGGGTGAACCGGCGCTGCCGCCGGTCGTGCCGGCGCTCGTCAACGCCATCTTTGCCGCCAGCGGGAAGCGAATCAGGTCGTTGCCACTCTCCAAGGAAGGCCTCCGCTGGGGGTGAGCTGAACCGGGCCGACCGAGGGGGCCTGGACCCTCGGTCGGCACCGTGACGACGCCCGGCGGGGCTATCTTTCCCCGTCTCCTCCCCAGGTACTCCGGATCCCGCCCATGCGCCCCGACGTCGTCGCCTTCGTCGGCCAACAGGCCACCCAGGCCCTGCTGGCGATGGTCTTCGCCGTCGCGCACTTCGCGCTGTTCCGCCACGAGCGACGCCAGTATCTCTCGCTCTGGGCAGCCGGCTGGTGTGGGGTCGCTTTGGCACACCTCCTCACCGGGATCGAGGCACTGACCTCGCCCCAACCGGGCCTCCTGGTCCCGGTGCATCCAGCGCTCGGGTTCCTCAACGACTGGGCCGGTTTTCTGGCGGTGGCGGCGCTTGGCGCCGGCACCCGTTCCTTCGACCGCGATCGGCCCAACCCGACGCGAACCCTCGTCATCGTCGCGATCGCCGCCGCGGCCCTGGCCATCGGAACCGCGCTGTTCGGATCCGCGACGGAACCGGCCTGGCGTTACCCGGCTCGCACCGGACTGGCCGGCGTCGCCTGTCTGCTGGCGGCCCCGCTGATGTGGCGAGGCGGCATTGCCCGGCGGAGGGCCCGGACCGTGGCCGTCCCCGTCGCGTGCTACGCGATTCCGATGGCCGGCTACGCCTGGATCACCTTCGAGGGCGACGGCGTCGTTCCCGGTCGAACGCTGGATCGATTCGTCGCCATTGGCGACCTCGACACGGTCCTGATGGCCACGATGGCCATGGCCATGATCATCTGGCTCCTCGAGCGGGAACGGGACGGGACGGCCGAGTCCATTCACCGGGAGCGGAGCCTCCGCGCCGAGATCGAGCAACGGGAGTCACAGGTCCGGTCGATCCTCCATTCGGTTCCCGACGCCATCGCGGTGCTCGATACCGCCGGGCGGTACCTGGTCGACCTCCGACCCGATCGGGAGTTCCTCGGCATCTCGGCCGAGCAGCTCAAGGGCGGGTCGATCCTCGACTTCGTCCATCCGGAGGACCAGGAACGGGCCCGGGCCGCCCTCGCGTCCATTGCCGATCGACCGGGAGCGAGCGTGGTGGTCGAGGTTCGCGTCCGCCATCGCGACGGTCGTTGGCTGACGCTGGAATGCAGCGGGACCAACTGCGTCGATGTGCCCTCACTCGGCGGAATCCTGGTCGTGGCGCGCGACGCCACCGCGCGGCGCGACCTCGAGCGACGGCTGGCCCAGGCCGAGCGGCTCGAAACGGTCGGCCGGCTGGCGGGCGGGGTGGCTCACGACTTCAACAACCTCCTGACGGTGGTCCGAGGGAACGCCTCGCTCCTGACCGACCGGCTGGCGGGGCGGATGCCGGAGGCGGCGTGGTCGGAAGAGATCGACCAGGCGGCCCGCCGGGGGGCAAACCTCACCCGCCACCTCCTCGCGTTTGCCCGACGTCAGCCGGTGGAACCACGAGTGTTCGACCTCGGCCATTTGGTCGGCGACCTGCTTCCGATCCTCCGGAGGCTGGTTGGCGAGTCGGTCGAGCTGGTGTGGCTCCCGGCGGTCGATCCGGCGCTGGTCCGGGCCGATCCCCACCAGTTGGAGCAGGTGATCGTCAATCTCTGCGCCAACGCGAGAGACGCGATGGCCGGCGGCGGGCGGGTCGAACTGAGCGTGCGTCGGGTCGATCAGACGGTGGTTCTGGCGGTGCGCGATTCCGGCGTTGGGATGACCGAAGCCACGAAGGCCCGCGCCTTCGAGCCGTTCTTCACGACCAAGCCGCCAAGCCTCGGGGCCGGATTGGGCCTGGCAACGAGTTACGGCATCGTCGAACAGGCCGGCGGATCGATCTCGCTGGAGAGCGACCCCGGATCCGGCACCGTGGCCACCGTCACCCTTCCCGCGGCGCCGGGGCCGGTGGTGCCGGTTCCGCCCGTGCTCGCCGCCCCGCTCCAGCGTGGCAGCGGTGTCGTGCTGGTGGTGGAGGATGAGCCGGCGGTCCGGGCCGTCGCCGCCCGCTCGTTGCGGGCGGCGGGGTTCGACGTGGTGGAGGCGGGTGACGGGATCGAGGCCGCGGAACGGCTCGCCGCCATCGCACCGATCGGGCTGGTGACCGATGTCGTCATGCCTCGGCGCTCCGGCGACGCTCTGGCTCGCCAGGTCTGGTCCACCCATCCGGCGCTTCCGATTCTGTTTACGTCGGGGTACAGCCACACCTTCGACCCCGATTCTTTCGGGCCGGACTACCCCTGGTCGTTCCTTCAGAAACCCTACGAACCCGAAGCGTTGATTCGCGCCGCGGTGTCTCTGTTCAAGCCAGGAGAGTCGCCTTCAAGCTGATCGGCGCCGAGATGGCCCGGGACAGGATGCAATTCCGCTTGGCGTCCTGGGCGAGCCGTTCGAACTCCGCCGCGGAGATCCCGGGCACCCGACCCTCGGTGATCAGCTCGATCGACGTGATCGTCAGCGCCTCGGCCACCCGGCTCAGATGCACCTTGGCGGTGGTCTCGAGGCGGGTCGGCGCGTGACCGGCGGTGGTCAGGCCGAGCGACAGCGCCATCGTGAAGCAGCCGGCGTGAGCCCCGCCCAGCAGCTCTTCCGGGTTCGTGCCGGTGCCCTGCTCGAACCGGGAGTTGAACGAGTAGGGGCCATCGTAGGCGCCGCTGCCGAGCCGAATGTTGCCCTTCCCCTCTTTGAGATTGCCTTCCCAGCGGGCTTCTGCAGTCCGAATCAGCATGGATTCCCCCTCGAGATCGAACGGTGCGGAATGCGGCGCGCCACTGGCGCCTTGAGGAGATACGCCCGATCCGGGGTCGCCGTCAACCGGGTGAACCTCAGGACCCTCACCGCGTAAGGTTCGGCGGACAACCCGGGACTATCAGGAACCCAACGAACGGAGTGGGTCGATGGTCTCGCTGTTCGCGGTACTGACTCTCCAGGCGGTTGCCATTCAGGGCGTGACCGTCATCGACGGTCGCGGGGGTCCACCCCTCGTCGATGCCACGGTCGTCGTGGAAGGCGGCCGGATCTCGGCCATCGGCCCGCGACGGCAGGTTCGGGTTCCCGCCGGCGCCCGGATCGAGTCCGGCCGGGGACATTGGCTGATCCCGGGGCTGATCGACATGCATGCCCATGTCACCCTCGGGTCGGTCCACCGGACTGACAACTCGATGCGGATGGAAGTCGATCCGGCCACGATCGATCCGTCGCTGCGGGCCCTCCTCGCGTTCGGTGTCACCACCATCCGAGACCCCGGCGCGGTTACCCCATTGGCCGTGGCGGTCCGCGACAGCATCAATCGCGGCCAGCGGATCGGACCCCGGATCCTGACCGCGGGAGAAGTCATCGACGCCCAGGAGGTTCCCAACCTGACCGTCGTCGTTCGCACCGAAGCGGAAGCGCGCGCGGAGGTCCGGCGTCAGGCGGCGGCGGGAGTCGACTACATCAAGGTGTACGTGTCACTCGCACCGCCGGTCATCGGAGCCGCCATCGACGAAGCACACCGGCTCGGCAAGAAGGCGATCGGGCACCTCTTTGCCACCTCGTGGACCCAGGCCGCCGAGCTCGGCATCGACGCGATCGTCCACGCGGTGCCGTCGTCCCCGCTCCTCCTGCGGCCGGCCGCCCGGGAGGCATGGAGCCGGCAGATGACGCGGACCACCCGGTTCATGGTGCAGTGGTTCGAGTTCGCCGACCTCGACTCGCCCGAGATCGACTCGATGGTGTCGGCCCTCGTCCGCCGGCGCGTGGTCCACGATCCGACCCTGGTGGTCTTCGAGGCCATGACCTTCGGGAACCGGCCGGCCATCACCGAGTCTCCCGACCTGCGGCACGCGCCCCCCGCGTTGCTCCAGAACTGGCGGCAGGGATTCCAACTCTCGGCCGGTTGGACCCCCCGCGATTTCGACAGCGCCCAGGCTGCCTGGCCCAAGGTCCTGGCGTTCGTCCAGCATCTCCACGATCGAGGCGTCCTCCTCACCGCCGGCATTGATGCCAACAACCCGTGGGTCCCGCCAGGACCGAGCCTCCATCGGGAACTCGAGCTCCTGGTGGCGGCCGGGCTGACGCCCTCCCAGGCGTTGCAGGTGGCGACCCGCAACGGCGCCATCGGTCTCGACCTCATCGACCAACTCGGCACGATCGAGGTCGGCAAGCGCGCCGATCTCGTGCTGCTGGCGGCCGATCCGCTGGCCGACATCCGCAACACCCGCCGAATCGCCTGGGTCATGCGAGACGGCCGCCGGATCGATCCGGCCGACCTCCTCACGAGCCCCGCCGCCCGCCCCGGGCGCTGACACCGCGCGGCCCCCCCCCCCGCCCGCACCCGCCCCCCGCCCGGTCGAAACCCGGGCCGGCGGTGGGCCGTATTCCCATGCCTAGACACACTTCCTATCAATAGGTAGAATGGCTTGGTATGAACCCAGACGAGCGCCGCACCGACATCCTCCAGGGGATGCTCGACCTGGTCATCCTCAAGACCGTATCGTCCGAGCCGCTCCACGGCTACGGCATCGCCCAGCGGATCCGGCTGATCACGGCGGAACGGTTCCGGATTCCGCAGGGATCGCTCTATCCCGCCCTTCACCGACTCGAGAACAAGGGGCTCCTCCGGGGTGAGTGGATGCCGACCGCCACTGGCCGGGAGGCCAAGTTCTATCGACTCACCGCCAAGGGTCGTCGCCAGCTCGACACCGAGATCGCCGGCTGGCGGGATCTCGCGGCGACGATGACCCTGGTGCTCGGATCCACCTGACCCGGGAGCACGACATGGGACTGATCGGTCGATTGTTCGCTCGTCGGCGGCTCGAACGGGAGCTGGACGCCGAGTTGCGGTTTCACCTCGAGCAGCACACGCGCGATCTGGTGGCCTCCGGCGTCGATCCGGCCGAGGCGCGCCGCCAGGCGCGTCTCGCGCTCGGCGGGGTGGAGCAGGTCAAGGAAGCGGCCCGCGACGTCCGGGGCACCCGCTGGCTCGACGACCTCGCGGCCGACACGCGGTACGCCCTCCGGATGCTCCGGAAAGCCCCCGGCTTCACCGCGGCCGCCATCGTGACGCTGGCGCTCGGGATCGGGGCCAACACGGCCGTCTTCAGCGTCGCCGATGCCTTGTTTCTTCGACACCTTCCGGTCGAACGACCCACCGAGTTGTTCCACTTCAGGCGAAGCACGCCGGTGGGACCCGACACCCGTTTTTCCGCGCCGGCGTTTCGGCGCTATCAGGCCGTCCTGCCTTCGGGCGTCCAACTGGCCGGGATGGGAACCACCGTGGGGATGTACCTCGTCGTCGATCAGGCGCCTGAGCGGGTCGCCGCCCAGCTGGTCAGCGGCAATTGGTTTCAGACTCTCGGCGTCCGTTCAGTGCGTGGCCGAGTGTTCGGTCCCGACGACGACCGGATCGCGGACGGTCACCCGGTGGCCGTCCTGAGTCACCAGCTCTGGACCCGTCGGTTCGGCGGGTCGGACTCGGTGGTGGGGCGGACCATTCGGCTCAACGGCGCCGCGTTCACCGTGATTGGGGTCGCGGAGCCAGGGTTCTCGGGTGTGGGCGTGGAGCGGCGGACGGAGGTCTGGGTCCCAGCGGCCATGCAGCGCGCGGTCAAGTACTACTTCAACGCCAACATGAACGACGTCGACAACGACAAGTCCTGGGTCGACCAGGACGGCGCGTCGTGGCTCACGCTGCTCGGCCGGGCCGAACCGGCCCTCCTGGTCGAGGCGGAGAATCGGTTCGCCACGGTGCTCCGGCGGGAGATCACCGAAGCCACCGCCCAGGCGGACTCGGCCGTCCGCGCCCTCCGCGCGCAGGAGCGACTCACGCTCGAGCCGGCGGCTCGCGGATTCTCTGACCTCCGCGATGACCTCGGCACCCCGCTCCGGCTCGTCATCATCATCGTGGGCCTCGTCCTGCTGGTGGCGTGCGCCAACCTGGCGGGCTTGTTGCTGGCGCGGAACACTGCCCGGGCCCACGAGATCGCGGTCCGGATGTCGCTCGGCGCCATCGGAGGCCGTCTCCTCCGGCAGGTGCTGACGGAGAGTCTCGTACTCGCCATCCTGGGCGGCGCAGTCAGTCTCGCGGTCGCCACCATCGGCGGCACGGCGTTGCTGCGCGCCGCGGCCGATGGCGGCCCGAACCCGCTCGACCTTCGACTCGACTGGCGGCTCGGCTCGTTCGTGGCCGGGATCTCCTTGCTGACCGGCATCGCGTTCGGGTTGCCGCCGGCGCTCCGGGTGGCTCGGACCGACCTGTACGACGCCTTTCGATCCAGCGGCCGCGTGGTAAGCGGGAATCGCGGTCACGCCGCCCTCGGACGGCGGCTGGTCATCGGTCAGATCGGTCTGTCACTCGCCATCGTGGTGGTGGCTGGTGTACTGGTCCGTAGCGTCCAGTCGCTCCTGGCCGTCGATCCGGGGTACGATCGCGCAGAAGTGCTGTCCGCCCGGATCGACGTGCGGGGCGCCGGATACCAGCCCGCCGACCTCCCGGCGCTCTACAACCGACTCGAGGCCACCATCGCCTCGGTGCCCGGCGTCTCGGCGACGGCTCTCTCGACCATGGGGCTCGCCTCCGGTTCATCGGCGAGTTCGTCGGTCGAAGTGCCTGGCAAGCCCCGGGCCCCCGATTGGGACAATGACGTTCAGGTCAACGCGGTGTCGATCGGATTCCTCGACGCAACCGGGATCCGGCTCCTCAAAGGCCGGACCTTTGCACTCAGCGACGGCCCGAAGGCACCGAAAGTCGCGATCGTGACCCGAGCCATGGCCCGACGGTTCTTCGAAACGGAGGATGCCGTGGGCCTTCGGTTCGGGTACGACAAAGACCCGGTCTTCGAGGTCATCGGCATCGTGGAGGACCTCCGCCCCAACCGGCTCCAGGACGAGCCACCGCCGATGATGTTCCTGCCCTTGGCGCAAACGGGCGAGAACTTCGACTACATCTACAACGTGATGGCGCGGGTCCATCGGGATCCGGCTCAGGTCGGGGCCGCGGTCAAGGCCGCCTTGACCGCGGCGGAGCCTGGGCTGCCGGTTCGCGAGATTGTCACCCTCGGCACGCTCCTCGAACGCGGGGTCCGCCAGGAGCAGATGGCGTCCCGGGTCTCCGGGATCTTCGGGATCCTGGCCGCCTTGCTGGCCGCGGTGGGTCTCTACGGCATCCTCTCGTATTCGGTGGCACGACGCACCAACGAGCTCGGCGTCCGGTTGGCCCTGGGCGCCGCGCCCGGGCGGCTCCGCCTGCTCGTGATTGGGGATTCGATGCGGCTGGTGGGCGCCGGCGTAGGCCTCGGTCTGGTACTGGTGATGGCGTCGCTCGGGCTTTTGCGCGGCCTGGTCCACGGCGTTTCGCCGCGGGATCCGATCGCGGTGGGGACCGCCGTGGCGTTGCTGGTGACGGTGGGGTTGGCGGCGGCCGCGCTTCCGGCGTGGCGGGCGTCTCGGGTCGATCCCGTGGAGGCGCTCCGTCGGGACTGACCGGCCGGAGCGCCGATGCTAGATTGCCGGTCGGCCCTTCGCCGTCGGCCCATCGGTGCCGATTCCCGTCCCGCCGAAGCCCACGAATCAGGAGCTCCGATGCGTCCCCCCGTCCGTTCCAGTCGGATCGCCGACCACCGCGCGCCGTTGCGGCTGAGCCTCGCCTTCGCGACCGCCGCCTTCGTCTTGCCCTCGAGTCAGGCAGCCGGGCAGGACTGTGCCCCCGATGGCGCGATTCGCTATCTCTGCGGAACCGCCAACGTCGAGGATCTCGTCGCCGTCCCGCGGACGCGATTCATCCTCGCTGGCCATCTGGCAACCACGCGGGAAAAGCCGGCCGGCTTCTTCCTGATCGACGCCGACCGGGCGACCCTCACCGAGGTCGTCCCCGATTTTGGAGGGCAGGCCGTCGCGCCATACACCCAATGCCCCGGCCCCCCGGATCCGCTCCTCTTCGGATCGCACGGAATCAGTCTCCGGGATCGCGGCAATCAGCCCTACGAGTTGTACGCCATCAACCACGGAGGGCGCGAAACGGTCGAGGTCTTCGACGTCGAGCTCGGCGGCGCCGGCGCCCGGATCCGCTGGAAAGGCTGTCTCACGGTACCCGACTCGGTCTCGGCCAACGGGATCACCCACCTGCCCGGGTCGGCCGTCGCGGTCACCAGCTTCGGAATCCGGGGCGACCCCGGGAGCTTTGCCCGGATGATGGTCGGCGAGCCGGCCGGGAAGGTGGTCGAGTGGCATCCGGGAACCGGCTGGACGGAGCTACCGGGCACCGCCTTCCCCGGGGACAACGGCATCGCGGCGGCGGTGGACGGGGGCACTCTGTTCGTGGCGAGTTGGGGCGACGCCACCCTTCGGGTCGTTCCCCGGCCGGGGAATCGCGGCGCCGCGCGCTCGATTTCCCTGGGAGACCTCCACCCGGACAACGTCCATCTGGCGGCCGACGGAAGCCTGCTGGTCGCCGGCCAGGTCGCCGCGCCCAAGACGATTCTCGACTGCGCCCGGTCCCGCGAGCCGATCTGTGGCCTGCCGTACCGGGTGGTGAAGGTCGACCCGCGATCGTTTGCGGTGAAGGTGCTGTTCGACGCGCCGGGGACTCCCCGCTTCGGCGGCGCCTCCGCCGCAGCCGAAAGCGGCGGGACGCTCTGGATCGGGACGTTCCGAGGGAACCGGATCGCTCGGGTGCCGCTCAACTAGCCGGAGACCCGGTCAGTAGACCTCAGGGCACCCGGGTCAGGATGATGGGCGGGAGGGCCTGTTCGAGCGGGATCGACACCCGATCGACCTCTCCCTTCGGATTGGTCAGGAACGAGACCAGACCCTGGAGCATTCCCGAGGCGGGACCCTCGCCGACCTTGAACGTGTCATAGTGATAGTGCTCGAGCGGCGCCCGCATGTCGTCGGCCACCAGCTCGAGGCCATCGCCAGCCATCCGGACCACCAGCGTGCCATAGCCCGGGTGCGAGTAGGACCCCGCAAATCCGCTGAGCGGCCGACTCGGCGAGGTGCCTGGCTTCCGTTCGGCGACCACCTTGGCCCCCGCGTCGGCCACCTGCTTGGCCACGACCCGGTCAACCTCCCGCTGTTTGGCGGCCCAATCGATCGGGGGCAGACCGAGAATCCGGTCGTAGACCGCCTTGACCACGAGCGTCGGGATCCCGTTGTTGACGCCCTGGTTGGTCAGGACGACGACCCCGATCCGATCGTCCGGCAACCACGACATTTGCGAAATGAAGCCGTCGATCCCGCCCCCGTGAATGACCGCGCGGTGGCCGCGATAGCTGCTGATCCCGACACCGAGACCGTAGCTCGCCAGATCAAAGCCGGCCCAGAGTGCGTCGGCGGCCGGCCCCACCGGCATTTGTGCCGATTGCATTTCCCTGGCCTGGGCCTCGGAGAGCAGTCGCTTCCCGCCGGCCATGCCGAGATCGATCCGGAACTGGACGTACTTGAGCATGTCCTCGATGCTCGAGTTGGCCGAGCCCGCCGGCCCGACGTGATCGGCACTTCGGAACGGAATCCGGACGATGGCGCCGTCCTTGATGCCGTAGGCCCAGGCGAAGTCGTCGGATTTGGGTGACTCCGTGATGGCGGTGTTCGAGCGGCTCATCCCAAGCGGGGCGAAGATCCGCTCCCGGACGAGGTCGTCCCACGTCCGACCGGTCAACACTTCCTCGAGGTAGCCGGCGGTGGCGTACATCAGGTTCTGATACTGCCAGATGTTCCGGAACGACGTCGTCGGTTCGAGATAGCGGAGCCGCCCAACCACTTCCTTCCGGGTGATCTTCCGCCCGTACCAGACGATGTCGTGTCGCGGCAGCCCGGAGCGGTGGTTGACGAGATCCCGGGGCGTCAGATTCCGGGTGGCGTAGTCGTCGTACATCTGGAAGTCGGGGAGATAGGACTTCACCGGCTTGTCCCACTCGAGCTTCTTCTCGTCGACCAGCATGCCCATCAGCACCACGGTCATCGACTTGGTGTTCGAGCCGATGGCCATGAGCGTGCGCGGCGTGACTGGCAGCTTGGCCTCCAGGTCGCGATAGCCGTATCCCTTGGCATAGACGACTTGACCGTCCTTGATGACGCCGAGCGCCAGGCCCGGGACCTTCCACTCGGCCATCATGGCATTCACGACCGGGTCGATGCTCGACAGGTCGGCTGCGCTCTTGGCGGTCTTTTTCTGCGCGACCACCGGCAGGGCGTGGAGTAGGAGGACGGCGGCACACAGCGCGGAGCGGCGGATCACGACGGGAACTCCCGAAATTGGATACAATATTGTATCCCCGGATCGGGAGGGGTTCCAGTAGGGAAGCCCGGGCCAGCCGGTTACGGAGCGCCAGGCAACGTGGTGCCGGCGACTTTCGGCTCAGAAACGAGGCCGGGTCGTCCGGGCGGCCTTTCCGCAGTTGGCCGGCCAGTCGGAGGGCCAGGTCCCCGGGGATTTTTCCCGCGAGATGAACTCGGCGTCCTCGGCGGCGAGGTAGGCCAGCATCGCCGTCAGGGTGGCGTTGTGCTTGAGGTCGTCGATCACCACCTTGTCGAAAGTGTCCCGGCCGGTGTGCCAGGTATACGTCCCGTAGTTCCACGGAACCGCGCCCATCCCGAAGGATGGCGTGGCGTAGCAGGCAAAGACGGCGCCGTCGGTGCCGCCGGGGTTGCCGGTGGGAAGGTCGTTGAAGCTCCAGGCCACGACGTTCGGGCTCAGGCTGTCGGTGAAGAACGAGGGCAACCGACCGTACCAGTCCTTGAGGTGGCGGCCCATGGCCGACAGACCAGCGCCCGCAATCGTCTGAACCCGTCCGGTGCCGTTGTCCTGGTTGAAGAGCGCCTGGAGGCCTTTCATGACCTCCGGGTGATCCTCGGCATAGGCACGGGAGCCGTTGAGTCCCTGCTCCTCGCTGGCCCAGTGTCCCACGACGATCGAGCGCTTGGGCCGGGGATAGGCGGTCTTCAGGATCCGCATCGCCTCCATCATCATCATCGTGCCGGTCCCGTTGTCGGTGGCCCCGGAGCCGCCGTCCCAGGA
>CADEGB010000004.1:27214-46632 GCA_902826755.1 uncultured Gemmatimonadota bacterium | reverse complement strand
CTTCTCGAGCGCCGGAACGGCGCGGGCATCCTCCAATTGGCCGAGCGCCCACGCGGCGCGCCGTCGCACCGTGGGATCGCCGTCCGTCACCGCGCGACCGAGCGGCTCGAGCGCGTCGACGTGTTCGAGCTCGCCGAGGGCCCAGGCCGCCATCCCCCGGACCCGCGGATCGCGATCGCGGAGCGCCCCGCTCAGCACGGCGAGCGACTTGGGCGATTCGAGCTGGCCGAGCCCGAGGAGGCCGGTTTCGCGGAGACCGGGATCGGTGTCGCGCACCATGGCGGCAAAGGTGTCGTAGGCCCACGCGGGCCGGGCCGAGCCGATCATCCGGGCCGCGATCTTCCGGAGGCAGCGGTTGTCATCGCGCAGGACGGCCCGAAACGCCCCGAGCACCCCGGGGCCCATGTCCTGGCGCCAGCCGAAACCGGGCATCGGGGGCATGATCACCCCGGCGCCGGCAAAGGGCATTGGCATGGGCATTGGCATCGGCATGGGCATCGGGAGATCGTCGTCGTCCCGCCAGAATCCGTAGTTCCCAATGGCGCGGCCGGCCAGTTGGCAGACGGCGGGGTCGGCGTTCCGGAGGCCCGCCAAGAGCCGGGCCACTTCGACGGAATCACGAAGGGGGGCCTGTGGCAGAGACAACACGAGGGCAAGGGCGGCGACGATCATCGTTTGCTTTCGATTGGGGCGATCCTGGTTAGACGGTCGTCGTGGGCGGAACGTTGGGACGAGCCGGGCCGCGCCCTTCCGGCCACCCGGTTCCCCCGGCAGATTGTAGCGGGCCCTTGCGGGCCTCCACCCCAGCCAAGGAGTCCCGATGTCGGCCTTCCGCCTCGCCGGCGTTACCGTCGGCCTGCTTTCGGTCCTGGCCTGTGCCGCCAAACCGGGCAGCTCGCTGCCCGCCGACTGGAGCACCCAGCTCCCGACCGTCCGGGAGCAGGTCTGGCGCGACTGGTTCGAAGGCAACCCCCGCCTTGGCGAGATGCTGACCGACGACTTCGTCGGGATCGGGTTCGGCGCCGGACCCTGGGATACCAAGGAATCGACCCTGGCCGGCTCGAAGGAGTTCGCCGCGAGTGGCTCGAAGCTGGTGTCGCTCACGTTCCCGAAGACCACCACCCAGCAGATGGGCGACGCGGTGGTGGTCTACTCCGACTACGAGCTCAAGTTCACCGCGGCCACCGGCGAGGAGACCACGCAGCGGGGTCGCGCCACCAAGGTGTTCCTGCGGAAGGATGGGCGGTGGGTCCATCCGGGATGGCATCTCGACTCCGGCCAATGAGGTGAACGCCCGCCTCGTCGTCGCCGGCCTGGCGGCCGGCACCGGGTGGGGGGCGCTCGGCTGGCTGTTGAGCCACCGAGCACTCGGCCCCATGGCCGTGGGCGGCGCGATGGCGAGTCCATTGGTTGGCGTGGTGGTGACCTGGCTCACCCACGACCGGTTTGCGGCCGGCGGCGGGCGGGCCCGGCTCGGATGGTCGCTTGTTAGCGTGTATCTCGGATCGATGGGATTCGCGCTGGGGTGCGGCGCCGCTCGGATGATCGACCGCCCCGAAGGGCGGCCCCTCGACCTGCTGCTCGAGCCGTTCGTCTCGACGCTCTGGGGCGTCACCATGACTGGTTTTCTGCTGTTCCTCTGGCCAATGGCCTACGCCACCCACTGGTTGCTCGCGGAGCGACTCGAGCACTGAGCCCGGTTCCGAAACGCTCCGCCCGGATCCTCGACATGACGCCCTTTCGAACCATTCTCTTTACCGCGGCCGCGCTGGCGCTTCCCCCGCGGCCGATCGGGGCGCAACCCGTTCCCGTCTATCGGAATCTCTCCGCGCCGACCCACGAGACCATGATCGAGTACGAGGTCAGGGTCCCGATGCGCGACGGTGTGTTCCTGGCGGCCAACATCGTTCGGCCCAAGGCCGCCGGACGATTTCCGGTGGTCATCAACTACATCCCGTACGGCAAGGATCCCGATCGGTACTTCGCGGAGCGCGGCTACGTAGCGATCTTCGCCGAAGCCCGAGGGACCGGCACTTCCGACGGGGTAATGGCGGACTACTTCGTGTCGCAGTCCAACCGGGACGGCTACGATCTGGTCGAGTGGGCCGCGCGTCAGGCGTGGTCAACCGGCAAAGTCGGCCTCTGGGGGATTTCGTTCGGAGCCATCAACGCCACCCGCATCGCGGCCCTCGGGCCACCACACCTCGCGGCCATCGCGGTGAACAGTTCGTACGCCAACTTCTACGGCGATCACTGGTACCCCGGCGGCGTCAAAACCAACCACCCGTACGTCTGGCACGGCGCCGGGAACGTGCTCGCCACGATGCTCCGGGGCCCGGTGTACGACGACGGCAAGGGCGGCAAGGTCGTCGACCTGGCCCGCTGGAAGCAGCACCAGACCGACAACGGCTGGCGGGAGTTTTTCCCGCCGCAATGGAACCACCCGCTCTACGACGACTACTGGCGCGAGAAGGACCTCCGGAGCAAGTACGCCACGTTTTCGGTGCCGACCCTGCAACTCGCCAACTTCTTCGACCACGCCCGGAACCTGGACGAAGCCTTCCAGAACTACCTGGTGCTCAAGAGGAAGCGAGTACCGCAGCGGCTGGTGGTGGGCCCCTGGACCCACGGTGGCTTCGGGCCCACGGAGGTCGTCGACTTCCAGCAGATGCAGCTGGCATGGTTCGACCGGTTCCTGAAGGGGATCGAGACGGGCATCACCACCGAGCCGCCGGTGACCGTGTTCGTGATGCGGGAAAACCGCTGGCGGAACGAAGCGGACTGGCCGATTGCGCGGACCGAGCCGACTCGATACTACCTGACCCCGGAGGGCGGGCTGGCGACGGCTCGGCCAGCCGTGCCGGGGCCTCCCCGGCGGTACACCTATCGTCCCTGGGTCGGCAGCGCGGCCGGACCGTACGGCACCTGGTTCGACGCCGCCTACGACGATTTTCTGGTGCAACCCGACCAGCGCGCGGACGAGCTCGAGTCGCTGACGTTCACGACCGACGCCCTCGACGCCGATCTGGAGATGACCGGGATGCCCGAGATCAACTTCACCGCCACCTCCTCGGCCACCAACACCGACTTCACCATCAAGATTTCCGACGTGCTCCCGAACGGTAAATCGGAACTGGTGACCCGGGGCTGGCTCAACTCCTCGTTCCGGGAGTCCGACGTCAACCCGCGGCGCCCGGAAGACTGGCGGTTCGTGCCGCCGACTCCGATCCTGCCGGGCAAGGTGTACCGGTACCGGGTGACGCTGCAGAACATCGCCTACCTCTTCAAGCGGGGACATCGGATTCGGGTTTCCATCGCGTCGAGCGATTGGCCCTCGAACTGGCCGAACCCACTCCCGGCGGACAACACCATTCGGTTCGAAAACCCGGGTGATGAGCCCGCGTCATACGTCACCCTCCCGATCGTTCCCCGCAGCACGACCCCGCTGCCGGAGCCCCGGCTTCCGATGGCGCCGCCAACGCCTGCGGCCGCGGAGTCCCCGGAGCGAATCTGGCTGGAGCACGACCTCACGGGTCGAACGATGTCGTACCGACGAGTCCAGCGCAGCGATCGGCCCGTGCCCGGTGGCGGCAGCGTCCGGGCGGAGAACGAGTGGCGGATCGACCTGACCCGCGACCCCCCGTACCGCCAGACGATAGACTTCGTCACCACCTGGATTCTGCTCCGGCCCGGCCAGCCGGACGTTCGATTCCGATATCGCGTCCAAACCGACAGCGCCGGGCCGCGGGCGTCGATCGACTACGACGAGGGGCGGATTCCCTAGTGTCTCCGATGCGACACACGCTGTACCTCCTGATGGCCCTGACGTCGGTGACGGCCCCGGCCACTTCCCAGACGCCCGCGGCCCGGCTCGGCGCGGCTCTGGACTCGGCCGCGCGCTGGCACTATGCCACCGCTCGACTGGCGGGGCTATCGGTCCTGGTCATGCGAGGCGACGACACCCTGCTGGTCGGCCACTACGGGATGGCCGACTTGGAGCACGGCGTTCCGGTCGGACCCGGCACCGTTTTCTCGCTCGGGTCGACCAGCAAGCAGTTCACGGCAGTCGCCATCCACCAGCTGGCCGAGCAGGGTCGGCTCGACCTCGACGCGGACGTCCGCCGCTACCTGCCGGAGTTGGACACCCATGGCCGGACGATCCCGGTCTGGCGATTGCTCGACCACACCTCCGGGCTTGCCGAGTACACCGGACTCCCCGCCTTCGGCCCGCTCAGCGCGCTGACCCTGCCCCGGGACACGATCGTCCGCTTGATCAGCCGCGAGCCGCTGGTGTTCGAGCCCGGGACGGAGATGATCTACAACAATTCCGGGTTCTTCCTGGCGGCGCTGATCGTGGCGCGAGTGAGCGGCCAGTCATTCGAGTCGTACCTGACCGATCGGATCTTCAAGCCGCTCGGCATGAACGACTCGCGCTACTGCGACGACCGGACCCTCGTCCCGCATCGGGCCCGGGGCTATCAGAACGGGCGCGACGGAGGGTTCGTCAACGCGGGCAGCATCAATCACACCTGGCCATACGGCGCGGGCTCGATCTGCGGCAGCACCCGGGACCTGGCGCGATGGAACTTCGCGCTCCACGGCGGCAAGGTCCTCGGCCCGACCGCCTATCGCCGGTTCATCACTCCTCGCCCATTGGTGGATGGATCGGCCATTCGCTACGCCAGCGGCCTCGCGGTTCACGAGGCCCACGGCCGGCAGACGATCGAACACGGCGGGGCGATCACCGGCTTCTACTCGATGACCTACTTCTATCCCGACCGCGCGACGGTGATTACCGTCGCGCAGAATTCCCAGGCCCGGCCGCCGGCGTTCCTGGCGGATTCGCTGGCCACCCTCGTCCTCGGGCCTCCGGTTGACGCGGGGAGCGCCGCGGGCGTCTTCCTGGAGGGGCTCGAAGGGCGCTACGTCGGCCGTCGTCGAGGCGGAACGATGACCGCGACGGTTTCCGTCGTCAGGGGCAATCTCCGTATCCAGTTGGGGTCCGACTCGACGCTGATCGCGCCAACCTATCAGGACAACGACACCTGGGTGGCCGGGACCCGGCGGTTCCGGCTGGTGCGTTCGGGCCCGAACGGGCCGGAGCTCCGAGTGGACCTCCTCTGGCGGCTCGGCGACATTTACAGTCACCTGCGCCTTCGCAGACAGTAGGCGTACGGCCGGCAGGGCCGGCGACGGTTCCGGAAACACCCATCCCGAGAGGCACCCATGCGGAGACTGACGCTCCTCGTCACGGCCCTGACCATTGCCTGCGGCCCTCGTCCCGCCGCCGATCCAGATCAGGCCCGGTGGGAAGGACATGCCGCGGCGGTCACGATTACCCGGGACGACTGGGGCATCCCTCACATCCACGGCAAGACCGACGCCGACGCGGTCTTCGGCCTGATCTACGCCCAGGCGGAAGACGACTTCAACCGGGTCGAGATGAACTACCTGAATGCCCTCGGGCGGACCGCGGAGGCGCTGGGCGAGGCGGAGATCTACCGCGACCTCCGAATGCGGCTCATCGTCGACCCCGACAGCATGAAGGCGCTCTACACCGCGAGCCCCGCCTGGCTGCAGACCCTGATGACGGCCTGGGCCGACGGCCTCAACTATTTCCTCGCCACCCACCCGGAGGTCACGCCCCGCGTCATCACCCGGTTCGAGCCGTGGATGGCGCTTCCCTTCAGCGAGGGGAGCATCGGGTGGGACATCGAGCAGGTGTCGCTGGCGGATCTCGAGGCCTTCTACGGCAAGCAGGCGCCGAAGACGATTGCCCTCGACCCGAACGCCGTCCCCGCGGAGCCGACGGGGTCGAACGGCATTGCCCTCGCCCCGTCGGTTACCGCCTCCGGAGCGGCCATGCTCCTCATCAACCCGCACACGTCGTTCTTCTTCCGGGCCGAAGTCCAGGTCAGCAGCGATGAAGGCCTCAACGCCTACGGCGCGGTAACCTGGGGACAGTTCTTCGTCTATCAGGGTTTCAACGAAAAGGCCGGTTGGATGCACACGTCGAGCGGCGCCGACGCGGTCGACGAGTACGCCGAGACCATCGTCGACAAACCGGAGGGTCCGGCGTATCGCTACGGGACCGAAGAGCGCCCCGTCGTCGCGGCGCCGGTGACGATCCGGTACCGGACCGGCAGCGGCATGGCCGAGAAGACCTTCACGGTCTACCACACCCACCACGGCCCGGTGATCCGGGAGGCCGACGGCAAGTGGATTACCGTTAAGCTGATGCGGGAGCCGGTCAAGGCCCTTACCCAATCGTACCAGCGGACCAAGGCCACCGGATACGACTCGTTCAAGGCCACGATGGACCTCCACACCAACTCCTCGAACAACACGGTCTACGCCGACGCCGACGGCAACATCGTCTACTTCCACGCCAACTTCATCCCGAAGCGGAACCCGAAGTTCGACTGGAGCAAGCCGGTGGATGGCAGCGACCCCGCCACCGAGTGGCAGGGACTCCACTCGGTGGACGAGAGCCCCAACGTGCGGAACCCCGCCAATGGCTGGGTCCAGAACACCAACAACTGGCCGTACTCGGCAGCCGGCGCCAACAGCCCCAAGCCGGGCGATTTTCCTTCCTACATGGATCGCTACGGCGAGAACCCGCGCGGGATCCACGCCCTCCGGGTGCTGACGGGCAGGAAGGGATTCACCCTCGACTCGTTGATCGCCGCCGCGTATGACCGGGATCTTCCCGCCTTCGACGACCTGCTGCCGGCGCTGTTCGCGGCGTTTCGGGCCACGCCTGGCGGCGCGCTCAAGACCAAGGTTGCCGACGCCGTGGCCCTGCTCGAGGCCTGGGACCGCCGCTGGGGCGTCGAGTCGGTTCCGACCGCGGTGGCCGTCTACTGGGGACTCGAGTTGTGGCGAGCCGTCCGGGCCGACGCCGAGTCCGAGGCGATGTCGGTCTATCAGTACATGGCCACCAAAACCACGCCGGCGCAACGACTCGAGGCGCTGGCGGCGGCGCTCGACCGACTGACGGCCGATTTCGGCACTTGGAAGACGCCGTGGGGCGAGATCAACCGATTCCAGCGCCTGACCGGCGACATCGTCCAGCCCTTTGCCGATTCAGGGGCCAGCATCCCGGTTGGCTTCACCTCGGCTCAGTGGGGATCACTGGCGTCGTTCGGTGCCCGGACCTATCCGGGAACCAAGCGGATGTACGGAACCAGCGGGAACAGTTTCGTGGCGGTGGTGGAGTTCGGACCGAAGGTCCGGGCCAAGGCGATCACGGCGGGTGGCGAGAGCGGCAACCCGGCGTCGCCACATTTCAACGACCAGGCCGCCCGATATGCCGCCGGGTCGCTTCGAGACGTGTACTTCTATCCCGAGGACCTCGCGAAGCACACCCGACGGACGTATCGGCCGGGCCAGGGAGGCGGATCGCGCTGAACCGGATGTAGTCTCGTGACGCTGCCCAAGTTGCCGGAATTCGGAGGCATGAGACTACCTGTTTCCGCCGCGCGCCTTGCGTCCGCGCTCCTCCTGGCCAGCTGCGGGTCCGACGCGTTCGGTCCGGGCCAGCCGTCGCTCCAAGCCACGGTCCGATTCGTCCCGATCGAGGGTGGCTGCTGGATCCGTTAGGGCCGCGGGGCCTTCGGGGCCGGTGGCGGATCGAGCGGAGCCAGGCTGAGTCGGGCAAGTTCCCCGTTCACGGCCGACAGATCCCGGGCCCAGATCTCGGCCAACTGACCGAGGTACCCGTCGAGTTCGGCGCTGAGAATCCGGAAGATCTCGGGCATGTTGGTCGTCGGCCGGCCGTCGCCCCGCTCGGCCATCGACATCAGATTGGCCAGGCGGTTGTTGACCCTGATCGGGAAGTTGAGCGGGTCCTGACCGCTCCGATTGCGAACCTGATAGATGTTCTCCTCCACCGCCGACACGTTCGTCGTCAGCGTGGCGCCTGCCGCTTTGAGGCGGGCGTCGTCCGTCTTCTTCAGCCGCTCCTCGAGCTGGGTCTTGACCCGCCGGATCGCGATCACGGCGTCGTTCGCGTCGGTAACCCGGTCGCGGACTCGCCGTGAGAACGCGTACTGGGCATGGAGGTCCTGGTCGGAGACATCGGTGATCCGCGGATTGCGGGCGATCCGGATCGGCGCGGTGACGGTCTGCCCGTCCGCCACGAGGCGGGCGGTGTAGCGACCGGGCGGAAGCGTCGGCCCGCTGGTGCTGGCGCCCCAGAGGATCATCCCCGGAAAGGTCGAAGCCCCCTGCGCGCGAAGGTCCCAAACCAGCCGATTGATCCCCGCCGCGTTGGGGAGCGACGGCCCGCCGCGGAACCGCGCTCCCGGCTCCGCCGCGGCAAGTGAATCCCGAACGGCGCGGGGAGTGGTATCGGCTTCCATGGTACGGACCACCGCTCCGACCGAGTCGAGAATGTCGAGCCGAGCCGCCTTGGCCGGTGCCTTGAGCCACCAACTCAGGATCAGGTTCGGTCCCGATCGGACCGCCGTGGGCGGGGTGAAGAATCGCGCGTCGACCGCGGCATGGTCCGGCCCCGCCTGTCGCAGTGGCGCGATGTTGTCGAGGATCCAGAATCCCCGTCCGTGGGTCCCGATGACCAGCTCGTTCCCTTCGACGATCAGGTCCGCCACCGGTACGTCCGGCAGATTGAGGTTGAGCGACTGCCACGAGGCGCCGTCGTCGTACGAGAGATAGACGCCGTGCTGGGTGGCTGCGTAGAGCATGCCACGCCGGGTTGGATCCTCCCGAACCGCGTGCACGTAGGCGTCGGGGCGGAGCCCGCGCACGATCTTGCTCCAGGTCCGCCCGTAGTCCGCGGTCTTGAAGATGTACGGCGAGAAGTCATCCAGGAGCGGCCGCCGAACGGAGACGTAGGCGGTCCCGGTGTTGAAGGCCGAGGCGTCGATCTGACTGACCCGACCGAAGTCGGGCATCTCGGGCGGCGTGACGTTGGTCCAGGTCTTTCCCCCGTCCCGGGTCACGTGGACCAGCCCGTCGTCGGACCCCGTCCAGATCACGTTGATGTCCCGCTTACTCGGCCCGACCGAGAAGATGGTGGCGTAGACCTCCGGTCCGTTCATGTCGCCGGTGATCGGCCCGCCGGATTTCTCCAGCGTCTTGGGGTCGTGACGGGTCAGGTCACCACTCAGACGGGCCCAGGTTTTCCCGCCGTCCCGGGTGGCCCAGAGTCGCTGAGACGACACGTACAGCGTCTGATGGTCAACCGGCGAGAAGATGATCGGGAACGTCCACTGCCATCGTTCCTTGATGTCCTTGGCTGGCTCCCCCGAATAGAACCAGGGGTAGGGATTCACTTCGCGAGAGGTGCCGAGGCGCCGGTTGAACTTGTCGACGTAGGCTCCGTTGTTGGTCCCGGAATAGAAGATGTCGGGATCGCGGGGGTCGGGCGCGATGTACCCGGGCTCCCCGCCCCCGGCCTCGTACGACACCGCCATCCCGCCGGCCGTGATGTCGCGGGTCGAGTCGGCGGAGCCACCACGCCGGCCTCCGCTTCCGAGGCCGAACGCGGTCCGATTCCAGTCGAACGGCGTGCAGAGAGTGCTGTTGTCCTGCTGCGAGCCGCAGACGTGGAAGGGAACGTGTTTGGTGGTGATCGCGTGGTAGAACTGCTCGGTCGGGAAGTCTTGATCCGTCCACTTCCCCGCCGTGTTGGTCGACACCGCGCCACCGCCGTCGTTGGCCACCACCAGACGGGCGGGGTCGTCTGGATCGATCCAGAGATCGTGGAAGTCACCGTGCGTTCCGTCTCCGACACTGCGGAGGGTCTTCCCGCCGTCGGTCGACCGGAACAGCGACGTGTTCTCGAGGTACACCACGTCGGCGTTCCGCGGATCCGCGATGACGTGGGTGTAGTAGAACGCCCGCTGCCGGATCGAACGGTTGTCGTTGATCATTGCCCAGGTGGCGCCGGCGTCCTCGCTTCGGAAGAGCCCACCATTCGCATGCTCGACCAGGGCATACACCCGCCGCGAATCCGCCCCCGACACGCTTACGCCAATCCGACCGACCACGCCAGTGGCCGGCAGGCCCGGGTGGCGGGTGATTTCCGTCCACGTCTCGCCGCCGTCGGTGCTCTTGTAGAGGCCGCTCCCGGGACCGCCGCTCGACATCTGATACTCTTTGCGATACGCCTCCCAGAGTGAGGCGTAGACGATCATCGGATCGTTCCGGTCGATCGAGATGTCGATCGCGCCGGTTCGGTCGTCGCGGAACAGCACTCGCCGCCAGGTGGCACCCCCGTCGGTCGACTTGAAGACGCCGCGCTCCTCGCTTGGCGCGCTGTACTTGCCGAACGAGGCCACGAATACGATGTCCGGATTGGTCGGATGAATCCGGATCTTCGAGATCCCGTGGGACTGGCGGAAGCCGACGTGGGTCCAGGTCTTCCCGGCGTCGGTGCTTTTGTAGACGCCATCGCCGGGCATGATGTTGCCGCGAATGCAGGTCTCGCCGGTCCCGAGGTAGACGATGTCGGGATTGGTCTCGCTCACGGCCACGGCGCCGACCGACGCCGCGGTGATCTTCCCATCGGTGATTGGTGACCAGGTGTCGCCCCCGTCCACCGTCTTCCAGAGCCCCCCGCCCGTCGCCCCGAAGTAGGCCTCCTGAGGCCGGCCCCGAACCCCCGAGGCGGCAATCGACCGCCCCCCTCGGTCGGGCCCGATGTTCCGCCAGCGATAGCCCGCCAGGAAAGCCGGATCGAGCGTGACGGGTTGGATCGGGACCGACGAGACGGGGGCCTGGCGCTGGGCCGGAAGAGGAGCCGGAGCCAGTGAGGCGGCTCCGACGAGCGCGGACGACACGAGGAGGAGTCGTGGGATGAACATGGCCGTCTTGGGTGTCGAGGGGTGCCGCCGGGGATCACGGCGGCCGCTCCGAACCTAGCCCCGCCACCACCCAGTCGCCAGTTCGGGCCGCCGGGGACCAGGACGGCCTGGCGAATCTCAACCAGATACCAATCAACGGGTTACGACACGATGACACGCCGCTGAGAGCCGGCTGACGGCCCGATCCCATCTTGTCCCCATGCCTGATCAACAGTCCGGCGTGGGAATCCGCCTCGAGTGGCTCCGGATCGTGTGGGGGGTGGCCTTCGCGCCGAGCCTGGGCGCCGAAACGGCCGGATCAGCGAACGCCGGCCACCCAGGCTTGGAGTCCGCCGACGATCCCGGCGGCGTACCCGGCGATCCCTTCCGGGGTCCGGAACAGCGCCTCGCGAGCCGGCATCGGCAGGGCCGTGGCCTCGATCAGGACGGCCGGAAACCAGGTGGCCCGCAACACCACGAGGTTGGACTGAATGGTGCCGTGCCGGACCTGATCGATCCCGACCGCCACCGAGTCCCGGACCACCCGCGCGAGCGGCAATGCCCCCGGGTTGAGCCAGTACACTCGGGTCCCGTCCACGGACTGCGGGGGCCGACCGTCGCCGGGGGAGTTGAGGTGGATCGATACGAACGCCTGCACGTTGGCCGCTTCGGCCACGGCGAGTCGTTGATCGAGCGAGACTGGTCCTGGGTCGGTCCGGGTGAGGACGGGCCGAGCCCCCAACTCGCGGAGCCGCCGGGCAGTCTCCTTGGCAACCGCGAGCGAGACGGAGTCTTCCCGAAGGCCGGTGGGTCCGGTGGTGCCGAGCGGTGGGTGACCGGGGTCGAGTGCCACGACGAGCCCCTTCAGGCTAGCCGAAACCGGCGGGGGCGACCGCAGTTCGAGGCGGAGCCGGCCGTCGCGCCACCCCGCGCGCCAGCCGAGCGGCGCTTCGGCCAACGTGACGGCCACGAGGACTCGGCCGTCGCCCAGGTTGCGTACGGTGGCGCGCCGGAGGAGCCCCTTTGACGCCGTCACCTTGGCCGAATCAGCCGTGGCCGCGAACAGGGTCCAGCGGACCTGGCGTTCCAGGACGTCAATCTGGGACACGACCGGTTCCGGCGACGCGAGTTCGACCGATCCGCCCCCGGGCGTCGCCACCAGTCGGAGCCGATCGACCCGGAACCGCTCCCCGGCCGGCACCGACGTGGGTTCGGTGTCCTCCTTCGTCACCCAGGCCGAGATTCCGGTGGCCAGGCCGAGCCGAAGAAATGACCCCGCTTCCGCCTGGGCCGGCAGTCGGACCCCTTGCGGGAGCGGCACGGCAAGATCGCCGCCCGGGGTCCAGCGAGAGTAGATCGGGCGGGCCTGGGTGGCCGCGTCGAGCGTGTCGTCGGGGAGTCGCCGGAGCCGAACCCAACCGGTGGTCTTCCGGATTGGTGGATCGGGCCGCGCCGCGGAATCGGTGGTTCGCGTGACCGGGATCTTCCGACGGATCACCGAGTCGCCGAGCCTGGCCTCGAATTCGAGCGCCGGCTCCGAGCGGAGCGCCACGAACTCGGAGAACGCGCCATTCGGCCAGACGCGCACGGACCGGCCGTTGACCCGCAACTTGGGCTCGACCGGTGCCCACCGTCCCCCAGAGCGAAATCGAGTCGGCCACGGCCACCGGCGCCGCGGTCGGGTACCTGACTTCCAGTGCCAGCGGTCCGTTCACGGCGGGCACCGAGGCCGTTTCGTCGTCGCAGCCGGCCGCCGCCAGGACCGCCAAGGCCAGGAATCGGGCCATGACTCGGGCGCTGCGTTGGGCGATCTTCGGCGGCATCGGGACCCTGCTGATCATCGGCTCGTTCGTGCTCCTCGAAGTAACGCGCACCTGGGTCCGCTACCGGCCGTTGGTGGCGGCGCTGACCGACTCCACTCCCGACATCACGGCCTACATGGTGCGACGTGCCAGCGAAGGTACCCCGATCGCGGCGCGGGCGTGGGTTCCTCTCGACTCGTTGCCGGCCGCCGTGGTCTGCGCGGTGGTCGTGTCCGAGAACGCCAACTTCTTCCTCCAGGGCGCCCTCGACTGGAGCAATCAGCGGGACTTGCTGAGCCGCCTGCTGCGCGGCGACCTGTCCCGGGGCGCCAGCGGCATTCCACAGCAATTGGCCCGGAACCTCTTCCTGAGTCCGGACCGGACGGTCCGCCGAAAGCTGCGCGAATACGTCCTCGCGTTCCAGGTGTCCGCGCTGCTGACCAAACCCCGGCAACTCGAACTGTACCTGAATATGATCGAATGGGGCGACGGAACGTGGGGTGTGGCCGCGGGGAGTCAGGCACTCTTTGGCCGGACACCCGACCAACTGACGCCCACCGAGAGCATCCTGCTTGCCAACGTGCTCCCGGCACCGTCCAGGGGCCTCTCGTTCCCACTGAGCCCGAAACGCCGGGCCAAGACGGTCCGGGTAGCCGAAATGTTGTGGCGAACGACGGCGTTCGACGACATCACCAGTTCCGCCACGGCGGCCCGGATTCGTCGGGTTAGTCGGCTGGTCGATCGGGGCCTCCGCCCGGACGAAGCCCTTGCCGCGGTGGCGAACGAAATGGGGCCGGAACCGACCGTCGATCCCGGCCTCCTGTTCGATCCCCCCGCCCGGCCGATCGAGTGCCTGCCCGACCGGCGCGGGGTGCGGTGACGACGGCGCCTCAGGTCCCGCCGAGGCGCTCGTTGGCGGGCAACGGCATGCAGGTGGTCGATCCGTAGGGAACACCATTCTGGTCGTTCCCGACTTTCCACGGGATGTCGTACCGGAGCAGGTCGTTGAGCCGGTGCCCGCCTTCCATGAACAGTTCCCGGTTCCGTTCCTCGAGCACGAGCGTCCGGATCGACGCGGCGTCCGTGGGGCCGGTGTACTCTGGCAGATTGAGCTGGGTCCGCCGGGCGTTGATGATCCCCGCCGCCGCGGCGCCACCGAGGGCCTCGGCACGGATCAACTGGGCCTCGACGTAACTCGCGAGCCGCATCGGAGCGGAGCGCGACGTGTTCTTGTTGGTCACCACGAACAGCTTGGTGACGCCGTCGAAGGCGAACTCCGGCAGGCCCACCGTCGGTCCGGCCGCCACTTGAACCCGGGGGTCGGCCACCGCGCCAACGGTCAGGTTCCGGAACTCCGGGGCCACCGACGAGTTCCCCAACTCCGCCATGGCGTACCAGGCGTCGTTCCAGCGGGTCTGCGCGTCGACGCTTCGGGTGACGTTGAACTCCCAGCCCGGCGTCACCAGCGCCGCGTCGGCGGCGGCGCCCGTCAGGTTGCCGCGACCCAGCCGAACCCGAGCCCGACCGACCGAGGCCAGGTTGAGCAACTCAGCCTTGAGATCTCCCGCGGGCAGACCGTTCACCAAGGTCAGGGCCGCGTCGAATTTCTGCTCGGCGACCGCCAACACCTCGGCGGGGGTCAGAATCTCCGGGTCCTCGTCGAACCGCATGGCGCAGAAGCCCTCGCCGAGGAGGGTGTAGGCATAGGCCCCGAAGGTGGCCACCCGGGCGCGGAGCGGCGCCAGCGCGGTCTTCGCGTCGGCGTCCGTCCAAGCCGTTAGGCGGGTCAGGATCCCATCGGCCTGAAACCGGGCCGTCTGGAGCGGGGTGTACGCGCCGTAGAACCCGAGGCACCCCGTCTGTTCGTTGCTGGTGTCGTTGTCCGGAATCTGCCGGGTCCCCCAGTTCTTGGCGGTCAGGTTGCCCGAGGCGCCGAGGAACTGATCGGACAGCGTGGCCGTCGAGTTGACGTAGTTGGCGTAGGCGCACTCGAAGTCCGCCACCACGCTGGCGGCGAGGGTCGGGGCGGTGGTCGGGTCGTCGAGCAGTTCGCTCGGAATCCGGCCGGGCAGCTCGACGTCGAGGACGTCGCTGCAGGCACCGGCCGCGGCCACCACGAGGGCCGCGCCGAGGAGTCGACTGATGAGCTTGGTCATGGTGTTATGCATTCCTCGGTTAGAACGAGAGCCGCACGGTGGCCAGGAACCTGGTGTACTGGGGCCAGGACTCCTGGTTGTACCCGTTGGTCAGGTTGGGATCGTTGTAGAAACCGGCGTTGTTGGCGCGAACTTCCGGATCGACGGTCCGGGCGCCGAAGGTCCCCTCCTGCGCGCGCCAGAGGGTGAGCAGGTTGGCACCGGTCAACGTCATCGACCCACGGCTGGCGCCGAGAACCCGCGCCAGGCCGCGCGGAAACTCGTACGTCAGGGACACGTTCCGCAGTTTGCCGAACCCGGCCTTGATCATGCCGGTGGCAAACAGCTGGTCGGACACCTGGGTCTGGTAGGCCACCAAGATCGGATCGGTTCGCTCCACCGCCGCCCTGGTGTTGTTGAAGAAGACGTGGGAGGCGGCCAGGTTGCCGTCGCCCATCCAATGGCCGCCCTGGAACTCGGCCACCCCGACCAGCCGCCACCGCTTCCAACTGACGTCGGCACTCAGCGAGCTGAGCCAGGTCGGCGTCGGCTGTCCATAGTAGATGAGCGGCGCGCTGGCGCAGGGGACGGTGGTGCCATCGCCGTTGCCGAAGTTGGTGCCGCCTTCGCAGAGGACGTCGGTCACCTGTCCCGGCGCGGTCAGGGTCGCGGAAACCACCCGCTTGAAGAAGAACGAACCCATCGCGAAGCCGGTCAGGTTGTAGGAACCGGTCGACTGCCCGATCCCGGTGTTCGGGATCGGGGTCTCCTGACCCAGGTCATCGATCCGATTCTTGTTGGTGGCGAGGGTGCCTCGGAGGTTGACCCGGAAATCCGGCCGGTTGACCAGCGAACCGTCGAGCGCGAGTTCGAGCCCCCGATTGCTGAACTGGCCGATATTGATGAACTGATTGCCCGGGAACCCACTCGAAGGCGAGATCAGCCGCGACAAAATGCCGTCCTGGGTCACTTTGTCGTAGTAGGTGACCTCGAGAGACACCCGGTCCTTGATCAGGCCGGCGTCGAATCCGAACTCGATTTCGCGGGTCACCTCCGGCTTGAGATCGGGGTTCCCGACGTTGAGCGGCGTCACCGTGGGCGTCCCGCCGCTGCCAACCGAGGGCCCGTAGGTCTGCACCGCGGCAAAGGCGTTCGGCTGCTGCCCGGCCTTGCCCCAGGCACCGCGCAGTTTGAGAGCCGACACCAGGGAGGAACCCGAGAAGAACGGTTCCTCCGACAGCACCCACGAGGCACTCACCTTCGGGTACACCACGAAGTCGTAGTTGGTCCCGAACGCGCTGTTGTCGTCGCCGCGAACCGCCCCGGTCAGGAAGAAGCGGTTCTTCCAGGCCAACTGTTCCTGGAGGTACACCCCCACCGTCTTGTTCTCGAGATTGAAGTTGGGATCCTCGAACCCCTGCCGGACCCCGCCTCCGCTCACGGTGTTGACGCCTCGGATCGGGAACGCCTCGCACTGACCCGAGATCTGGGTAAAGTGCTTCCGGTAGTACTGCATTCCCGCCGAGGACTGGGCGGTGAGATTGGCCCCGAAGGTCTTGGTGGCGGTGGCCGAGTAGTCGAACGTCACGAAGGCCGATCGGTCATTGGCGACGAACTTGGCGCCTTGCGGAAAACCGAACCCGGCATTGCTGCCGCGGGGGTAGTAGTTCGACGACTCGTCGTTGGTGAAGTCGCCCCCGAGGGTGAGTCGGTGGTTCAGCCACCCGTTCGGCCGGTGAGTGAAGGTGAGCCCGACCCGGCTCCGATCGATGTTGTCGAGCCCCTCGATTTCCTCGAACGCCTCGGGCGTCACCCCGGCCAGGTAGCCGCGTCCGGCGTCGTTGGGGCCGAGCCCGCTGCCGTCCTGGCAGGAGCTGTTGGCGCAGGCCCAGACCATGTAGGTGGTGACGGGCTGGGTGGCGGAAGCGGACCGGGTCTTCGACCGGGTGTAGCCGAGGTTGAGGTCCACCTTGAACTTCTCGCCGGCGGAGTAGCTGAGGTTGCCGGTGGCGTTGAACTTGTTCTGCCAGTTGTAGCTGACGATCCCTTCGTCCCGATCGTAGCTGCCGCTGAAGAAGTACCGGATCGCGTCGGTGCCGCCCTGGATCGCCAGGGTACCACCGAGGGGAACGCCGGTCTGGAACGGCGATCCGAAGCCAAGCCGTTCGTCATTCTCGATCAGGTTGAGCCGCTGGACGGCGCCCTGACCGTCGCGGTAGTACACACCCTCGTAGAGCCCGGCCGGGTTCCGGAGCCAGTTGGCGCCGGCGCGGAACTCCGTGCTCCACGTGGGCCGGCCCGAAGCGCCCCGCTTGGTGATGATCTGGATGACGCCGTTGGAGGCTTCGGTGCCATACAGGGTCGCCGCCGACGGGCCCTTGAGGACCTGGATCGACTCGATGTCGTTCGGGTCGATATCGTTGATACGGGACGGCCGATCGCCGCCTCCGCCGAATCCGATGCTGTTGGAGCCGGCCGTGTTGTCCGAGCGGACGCCATCGATAAAGATGATCGGCTCGGAGCTGAGGCTGAGAGAACTCACGCCCCGGATTCGGGTCACCCCGCCCGTCCCCACCTGGCCGCTGGCCCGCTGGATCTGAACGCCCGGGACCGCCACCGAGAGCGCCTCCTGCACGCCCTTGCTGGGCGCCACCTGCTGCGTGGTGGCCAGGTCGAGCACGCCCACCGCGTTGCCGAGGGCCCGGCGTTGGGTTTCGCCGGCGGTACCGGTCACCACCAGTTCATCGAGCTTGAGCGGTGTTTCGGTCAGCGCGATGGTGAGGTCGGTGGCGCCGACCGTGGCCGCCCGGCTAAGGGGCTGGTAGCCGATCCGGGTCACGATCAGCGTGGCGGTGGTCCCGGTGAGGCCGCTGACCGTGAATTGGCCGCGGATATTGGTCCGGGTCGAGAGGGTGGCCCCCTCGGCTCGAACCTGAACCTCCGCGAGCGGGCGGCCGGTCCGGGCGTCGGTGACGACCCCGGTGATGGACCCGGTTTGCGCCTCCGCGCTCGGCGCGAGGAACGCGGCGAGCGCCGCGGCGACGAGCCCGAGGCGGACCCAGCGCCGGCCGGCGGAGTGAAATGCTGGTGCGGTGAATGACACGTTGCCGCTTCCCTTCGTTGCCAGAGGATGGAGAGGAGTCGCGGCTGCCCGGACGGCGGCGGTCGCGAAGGGTCGCTCCCGAGTCCCTACGGCGACGATCTGAACGAGGTTGCGGTCCGGAGAACGAAACCGGCCCCTTCGCCTAACGATTTCGTGGCGAAGGGGCCGGAGAGTCTCCGGATGTGTCGGAGGGGCTACATCGCGCGTGTCGGAGTGACGCGCGTCGCCCGGCTGGTGGCGATCAGCGGCGAGTCACCGGCTCGAGCCGGACGATCGCCGTCGGCTTCTGGGGATCGTCGATGGCCAGATAGATGAGGCCGTCCGGACCTTGCCTGACGTCCCGGATCCGACCCTTGTGCCGATAGAGTACCTCGGCGAGTTCGGCCTTCTGCCCGTTGAAGGTGACCCGGCCGAGCTGCTCGCCGCTCATCCCGCCGACGAACGCGCTGCCCTTCCAGTTCGGGAACTTGTCACCCGTGTAGAACACGATCCCCGAAATGCCGATGGACGGGACCCAGACCACCACCGGCTGCTCCATCCCGGCGGCGTGGGTGCCGGCGTGGATGGCCTTGCCGCTGCCGTAATTGACGCCGAAGCCGACGACCGGCCAGCCATAGTTCAGGCCGGGCCGGATCCAGTTCAGCTCATCCCCGCCCTGGGGACCGTGCTCCGTGGCCCAGACGTCGCCGGTTTCGGGGTGGATCGCCAACGCCTGCGGATTCCGATGACCGTAGCTCCAGATCTCCGGCCGGGCCCCCTCTTTCCCGACGAACGGATTGTCCGTGGGGACTTTACCGTCATCATGGAGGCGGATGACCTTGCCATGGTGGTTGGTGAGGTTCTGGGCTGGATGGGCCGGCAGGTCGCCGGCCGGGGGGACCATCCGGTCGCCGACCGTAATGAAGAGATGGCCTTTCCCGTCGAACGCCAGGCGGGATCCGAAATGGCCAGGCGCACCCCGGGTCACCGCCACGAAGATGTCCTGCACCCCGGTCAGCTTGTCGCCCTCGAATTTGCCCCGAGCCACGGCCGTGGTGGCGGCGCCGCTGTCGTTGACCGGTTTGGAGTAGCTGAGGTACACGAGACGGTTGGTGGCGAACTCGGGGTGGAGGACCACGTCGAGCAGCCCCCCCTGCCCCCGGGACACCACCGTGGGGACGCCCTCCACCGGGGTCGGCAGGAGCTTGCCGTTCCGGACGATCCGGAGGCGCCCCGGCTTCTCGGTCACCAGCATGTCGCCCCCCGGAAGGAACGCCATCGACCAGGGGTTGGTCAGGCCGTCGACGACGGTCACCACCTTGAAGTCGTGGAGGGCCGATCGCTCCGTGGCTTGGCCGGCCAGGGGGGCGGCGGTACACGCGACCAGGAAGGCCGCGGCGAGTGTTCGATTCATGGTCGGGTCGTCTCCGTCGGGTCGGGCGCCGGGATCCGGCGCCGGTAGACCTGAAGGGTACTGGACCCCCCGGCGGTTGTCATCCCGGCCCCCCCCACCACCCCCCCACTTTTCCCCCACGCCCCCCCCGACCCGGCGGCCTACTCGCTGCGCTGCGCCTCCCGCGCGAGCTCGAGG
>CADEGB010000004.1:0-27204 GCA_902826755.1 uncultured Gemmatimonadota bacterium | reverse complement strand
CGTTCTATGTCGACCAAGCCCGAAGACCCGCCCGAGGACCCCAATCTGGCCGCGTTCCGCGCCATCCTCGCCAAGAAGAAGGCCGCCAACGCCCCGACCGGCGGACCCGCCGTTGGTGGCAACAAGGCCAAGCCGCAGAAGCCGCGCCCGAAGGAGCGGATCCGCCGGCGCCCCTAGCCACCTGCTGGTTAGCGCGGAATCCGTTCGAACACGATGCCCCGCGACCGTCCGTTGCCGGCTTCAAAGCCGGTCACATTGCCGAGCGCGTCGCGGCGGAAGACAACCTGGCTCACCGGCAACGTGCCGGTGAAGTTGTCGCCGCTCGTGTGGGTCAGGGCGGCTGGCCCGAACCGGCGATGCCGAATCACGAGCTGCCCCTTCTCCACGCTGAGCTCGTAGATCGTCTCGAGCTCCTCACTGAAATAGCGGCCTGCAAAGCGGCTGAGGTCCACCGCCTGCGCCTCGACGCGCTTCCCAGGATGCTCACCGTTCTGATTGAAGGTGATGCTCTGGGCCGGTCCTTCGCCTTCGGCGTTGAACGTGATCTTGGCCGGCGCACCGACCACGTCGAACGACGTCATCGACGTCGCCCGGAGCGGCAGCGGCGCCTGGCCGGGAAGCTGGAGCCGCAACCCGCCGCCCTGCTGTTCCACCGTCAGCAGCAGATCGCCGAGCGTGGTCATCTGATACTTGCCGGCATAGCGCCGCAACGTCGCCGCAGGCACGTCGACCCCTGACGCGGCGGTGGCCGACGACCGCTGCGGTGCCGGCGTCATGTACTGACCGAAGTACGCATCGGCCACGACGCCGGCAATGCCGCCGGGCACGCCCTGGTAGTTGCTGAACACGACATACCCGGCGTCGAGGTCGGGGAAGTACACGAAGGTTGAGCTGTGCGCGACGTCGTTGCCGCCGTGCTGCCAACGCTTGACCCCGCGGGTCGAGTCGATGAAGATGCCATACCCGTAGTTCGCGGGGGCGCCGCTGTTGAGCACGAACGACGTCGTCATCTCTTTGATGACGGCCGGCCCGCCAAGCGCACCGGTCTTGTAGTTGTGCATCCACTTCGCGATGTCGCCCGGCGTCGTGTAGATGCCGCCGGCGCCCGCCGAGGCATGGAGATCGCGCACTTCCCGAAATCCGAACGCGCCCGCCTGGTAGCCCACGGTCCGGTGAGGAACGATCTGCCCCGGATTGGCGCGAACCCAGGTCTTCGTCATCCCCAGCGGCAGGAATACTTCCTCGCGCATCCACTCGGCAAACGGGCGGCCGGTCACGCGCTCGACCACGATCGTGGCGAGACTGAAGGCGGAGTTGTTGTAGTTGAACTCCGCACCGGGCACGTTCTGCAGCGCCGGCTGACGGTTGAGCACCTTGATGACTTCGTCCGAGCCGATGTAGTCACCCTCCATCACCTGCCGCCCTTCGATGAGCAGCAAGTTGATGAACTCGCGATAGCCCGTGGTGTGCGTCAACAGATGCCGCAGGGTGATCTTCGTGCCGAAATCCTTGAGTTCCGGAATGTGCTTCCGCACGTCGTCATCGAGCGAGAGCTTCCCTCGTGACGCGAGCAGCGTGAGCGCGAAGCCCGTGAACTGTTTCGACGTCGAGCCGATATTCGTCGGCGTCTCCGCGGTAAACGGCAGGCCGTTGGTCAGGTCCGCCGCGCCATACGCCTTCACAAACGTCAACTGGCCGCCCTGCATCACGCCGACGACCGCGCCCGGCGTGTCCGGGTAGAGCTGCGCTGCCGCCTGGTCGACCTTGCCCGACGGCGTCGTGGCCGCGCGCTCGGACCGGGTCAGCTGAACCCGCACGACGCCGCTGCTGCCCGCCGTCGCGGGCGCGATCGCGATGGTATACCGGCCCGCGACACTGTCCGTCGCAAAGGCAAACGCCTCAGGGGCGCCTCGCCCGACCCTGGCGCCGCGAAACACCCGGGCGCCCGCCGGACCGGTCACTGTCACCGTGGCATCGACCCCGTCCTGGTCGATCCGGCCGGCGACAAAGTGCCGCGCCGGCAGGGTGAGCTCGTATCGGAGCGTGTCGTTGGCCGCGAGTGTCGCCGAAACAGGCTTGCCAACCGTCAGTCGCGAAGCCTGTTGCGCGGCCACGCCGCTGGCAGAGAGAAGAACGAGCGCAACGCTGCTCGTGAGGCACGCTTTCATGGGGGTCCTTGAGTTGGGTTGCCGCGGGAGCGGCGAAGGCGCCGTCGTTTGTATACAATTTGAGATGCAATCGGCGGCCGCGCAACCACGGCAGCCGACGGTTTCAGGGTACGATTCGAACCGGGAGTCCGCTGCCCACCTCCATCCGACCATCGTCAAGCGTCACGGTCGGGATCAGCCGGTAGTCTCCCGGCGGAACTCGGCGCGGCTGGAACCGGATCGTGGCGACGAAATCAACGGCCGGCCGGTGGGTCGGATCGTCCGCGATCAGCACCCCGCCACCCCGGTCATCGGCGAGCGACAAGGTCAGGCGGGTAACGGAGCGGCAGGCGTAGCCACTGGCCGGCACGCCGATGGCGATGTCGACGTCGTCCCGCAGGGCATCGAGGGCGGCGCCCGCGCCGGTTGCGACGTCGGTCAACGACCGGATCGCCACCGCCAACAACGTGGACACCACCGTGACGCGAACCCGGGCCGCCACGCTCGGATCGGCCCGCTCGAACGCGTCGAGCGCAAACGAAGTAGCGGGGTGGCACGCGGTCACGAGCCCGTCGGGCGTGACCGCGGCTGCGCCGGGCGGGGTCACGGACCACTCGACGGATACCGGCTCCGCGCTCACCGGTCGGATGGCCCGGAATTGGACGGGGGTGCCGAGCAGCAGGGTCCCCACCGCTGGTTCGATGGCCAGCCCCGGCGAGACCACCCGAAGGACGGCAAAGCCAGCCCGGCTGGAGCCGGCCGCGTTGGTTCCCCGGGCCCGGATCGCAACCCCGCCAGCCCGGAGGCCGGTGACCAGTCCATCCGGCGACACCGTAGCCACCGCCGGATCCGACCCATCGAAGACCCAGGTCATCACCGTATCGGCCGGAGCGGCGCAGCCGGCGCTCGACGTGGCCCGCATGCGAAGGGAATCCCCAACCGCGAGGTCGACCCCGTCGGGGGCGACGGTCACCGAGGCGACCTGCGGGCACGGCGGCGGAGGGGGGGGCGGGGCCTCCGGGTCGACCGCGGCGCACCCGACCAGGAGCGCGGCGCTCCAACACCCGAGTCGAGGCATGCGTGAAGACTAGGGCTTGGGCCCCGCGGGCGCGGTGACCAGAGTCACCCAAGGACCGACAATCGTCCTGATCAGGCCAGCCGGCGGCCGTTCCGATAGGCGATGATCCCCTCGCTCGTGCTGTTCAGGAGGAGGAGTCCGCCGGGCTGGCCATACCGGGCCATCAGGTCGATCATCATCGCCGCCTCGCCGTCCCACGGATAGCCGAAGACGACGTCGAAGTCCTCCAGCGGATGGCCGAGTTCGAGGTAGCCGGAAAGTCCGGTGCCGACCGTGCCGGTTCGCCCGTCGCCGTCGGGGGGTTGCCACCGGTATCCGGTTGGGAGGAAGCTCCCGGCCACGAACCGGGCACCCGAGTCGAACCGAGTGGCCAGGCGGCGGGCCGTCTCGACCAGGCTCGAGTCGAGTTCGAGACCCCAGGCCTCGAAGCCGAGCAGATCGGCCATGATGGTGATGACCCCGGTGGCCGAACCCCACTCGAGGAAGCGGAGGCCCGGCCCGCGATGGGGAAGCAGGGCGTCGAGAACCCGGGGATAGTCGGTGGCCACGAAGGGATGGAAACGTTTGCCCCGCACCTCCGTGTCGAACCGTTCCCAGAGGGACCAGCCTTCGTCGCAGAGCGTGTCGAGCCGGGCCCGGAGGGGGCCGTCGATCGTCGCGTGGCGCTGCGTGGGAACCCCGCTTTCGGATGATGACGTCACCGACCCCGCCCCCAAGGTAAGGCCAGGGGCCACGCCGCGCCCATCCGGCTAGATTCGACGCGTCACTCCGACCCGAGATCCCGATGACCTTTCCGCTGCGCCGAGTCATATCGTTAGGCATCGTCGCCCTGGTCGCCAGTCTGGCCGGTGCCGGGCCGGCGCTCGCCCAGATCGCCTGGCCCGATCAGGCCTACCTCCGGGCCCACTACACCAAACGCGAGGTGTCGATCCCGATGCGCGACGGGGTCGGCCTCCACACCGTCATCTACTCGCCGAAGGACCGGCCAGGGCCGTTTCCGATCATGTTGACGCGGACCCCCTACAGCGCCGGGCCGTACGGGCCGGAGGGGTATCCCCGCACTCTTGGTCCCGGCCCAGGCTTCGCGGCCGCCGGCTATCACTTCGTCAGCCAGGACGTCCGCGGCCGCTACCGTTCGGGGGGCCAGTTCGTCCACATGACGCCGAACCGGACCGACAAAAAGTCCCCGCGCGACGTGGACGAAACCACCGACACCTGGGACACGATCGACTGGCTGATCACGCAGGTGCCCGCCAACAATGGGCGGGTTGGCCTTTGGGGGATTTCCTACGGCGGGTTTTTCGCGGCGGAGGGACTGATCGACGCCCACCCCGCCCTGAAGGCGGTGTCACCCCAGGCTCCCCAGGCCGACTGGTTCATGGGCGACGATACCCACCATAACGGCGCCTTCTTCCTGACCTCGACCTTCAATTTCATGGCCTGGTGCGGTCGGCGCGGGTCGGGGCCTTCGATGACGTGCGGCAAGGGGTTCGACTTCGGAACCGACGACGGTTACCGGTTCTTTCTGGAACTGGGCCCGCTCGCCAACGCCGAGGCGAAGTTCTTCAAGGGAGAATCTCCCGGCTGGACCGACATGATGGAGCACGGTACCTACGACGAGTTCTGGAAGGCGCGCTCCATCCTCCCGCACCTCCGGGGGGTGAAGCCGGCGGTTCTGACCGTTGGCGGCTGGTATGACGCCAACAACTTCTACGGCGCCATCAAGGTGTTCGAGGCCATCGAACGCCAGAGCCCGGGCACCGACAACGCGATCGTGATCGGGCCCTGGTCGCACGGGCAGTGGTATCGCGATCCAGGCCGCTCGCTGGCCAAGCTCGATTTCGGCATCAACTCCTCGGAGGAATATCACGACCGGATCCTGCTGCCGTTCTTCGAGGGGCATCTCAAGGGTTCCGGCTGGGCGGACCACCCCAAGGCCTGGGTATTCGAAACCGGGGCCAACCGCTGGCGGACGTTCGACGTCTGGCCCCCGAAAGAGAGCACGCCCCGATCGATTTACCTGGGCGCGGGCAAGACGCTTTCGCTCTCGCCGCCGCCGGCCGGGGATCGGGGGGTGGAGGAATGGGTTTCGGATCCGGCCAATCCGGTGCCGTTCGTCGGGGTCAAGAGCACCGACATGGACCCGGACTACATGGCCCAGGACCAACGGTTTTCCGTCGATCGACCCGACGTGGTGGCCTACCTGGGCGATGCCTTGACCGAGCCGTTGACGATCGCGGGGCCGATCACCCCGGAGCTGTACGTCTCGTCCACCGGGACGGACGGGGACTGGGTCGTGAAACTGATCGACGTCCACCCCGACGGATTCCAGGAGCTGATTCGGGGTGACGTGGTGCGGGCCAAGTTCCGGACCAGTTTCGAGCGACCCGAGCCGTTGACGCCCGGCCAGGTCACTCGGATCGACTTCACGATGCCCGACGTGTTCCACACGATCCGGCCCGGGCATCGATTGATGGTGCAGGTCCAGGGCAGCTGGTTCCCGCTGGTGGACCGGAATCCCCAGACGTTCGTCGACATCTATCGGGCCACGGCGGCGGACTTCCGGGTGGCCACCCAACGGGTCCATCGCGGTCCCGATGCGCGGTCGCGGATTGTCGTCAACGTGGTCGGGGGCCGGCTGGTCCCTTGAAGTAGAGCAGTCCTCCCGCGGAGGTCCCGATCACCAGATCCGGGCGCCCGTCGCCGTCCAGGTCGCCGAAGGCGGGCGCGCTCAGGATCGGGACCTCCACCCGCCACGCGGAATCGGCGACGAAGGTGGCCGCCAGGCGATTTCCCCGGTTCCGGAACAGGGTCAGACCCTGATCGTCCGACCCGACGAGCAGGTCGAGATCGCCGTCGCCATCGACGTCGGCGAGTGTCGGGGCACTCCGCCGGCCGACGTCGATCTCGTCGAAGGTATCCGAGACTAGCACGAAGCGGGGCGCCGTCGGGGTGCCGTCATTGCGGTAGAAGTTGAGGGTCCCCGTGGCCTCGCCGATCAGGAGGTCGAGATCGCCGTCGCCGTCGAGATCGCCCAACGTCGGCGTGGTATTGCTGCCTCGGGTAATGGTCACCAGGGCGCTGTCGGCCTCCGCCCAGGTCAGGCTCCCGGTTCCCCGGTACCAGGCCACCCGCGCGCCGTAGGATCCGATCAGCGCGTCGAGTCGGCCATCGCCGTCGAGATCGCCCCAGCCGGGAGCCAGGTGATAGCGGCCGCCGATCGGGAGTGGAGAACGCATCCGAAAGGCCGGCGATCGAGACGATCCGATGTTCTCGTACCAGTAGATCCGGGACGTGGCCCGTTCGATCGGCTCGATTTTGTTGGCCACCACCAGGTCGAGGTCGCCATCCTGATCGAGATCGACGACTGAAGGAATGGTCTCGCTCCCGACCTCGATCATCGCCAACAACTGGCTGGTTCGGTGGGTCCAGCCGCCGGTGGCCGTGCGGGTCAGGTAGTGAAGGTTGGCGATGGTCGTCTTGATCGGGTCGTAGGAGCCGCCGAGCACGCCCATGACCAGATCGAGCCGGCCATCGCCGTCGAGATCGGAAAAAGCCGGGGCGTTGTATCCGCTGGTGAGGAGCGGGGCATCGGGCGGAAACCGGACCGGTTCCTGGCGGAGCCGGGGCACCTGGCACGAGCCGGTGTTCTCGAACAGCAGCAGCCCGGCCTCGAAGAAATCGCCCCAGAAGAGATCAAGGTCGCCATCGTCGTCGTAATCGACGAGGGCCATCGTGTTGGCGCCGTGCTTGCTTCCCTGCCCCGTGATGATCTCGAGGTTCTGGAATCGCTCGGTGATCAGGCGAAACGACGGGGTGGCCGCCGCGGGGTCGACGATTTCGTAGTGGAGGATCGTTCCCTGAATCCGACCGATCAGCAGGTCCACCTTGCCGTTGCAGTCGAGATCGACGAACTGGGCGATGTTCTGCCGATCGGCAAAAATGACCGCGCCGGCGTCATCGCGCAGGGTATCAGGGAGCGCGACGTAGCGAGCCGAAGTCCGCGTCCCCGTGTTCCGGAACGCGCGGAGGTAGCTGTTGGGCCACTCGGCGAACAGGTCGAGGTCTCCGTCGCCGTCGAAATCGACGAGCCGGGACCATTCACCCACGTCGAGGCGTTCGTGGAAATCGGAAACGAATCGAAACCTGGGAAACCCATCCGCCCGGTTTCCGTCCCGGCGGAGGAACATCATGCGTCCGCCGTACTCCTGAATGATCAGATCGTGATGCCCGTCGCCATCGACATCGACCAGTTGCGGTCGGGGAATGTTGAGGCCACCGAGAAACGGAAGGTCGAGCGGTCGCCCGAGGGAGTCGGCCACTGGAAACGGATCGATCAGTCGGACAAAACCCGCCGCCTCCGCCGGGGCCACGCCGGGCCGCGAAGTCGGGACGGTTCCGCCGACACACCCGCCGAGCAGACCCACCGCGACCCAACAGCCGGCCCGCACCGTCAGCGGCACGTGGTGGGTGACGTCGGGGCCGTCTTGGGCACCGCGATGCCGAGCCCGGCCGCGTAGTTCCCCACCGGGAGCACGGCCTGGGCGGTGCGGGTCGGGACGCAGACCACCACGACGGTGCCTTTGGCCGTGGCCTTGTGACCCTCGTGATCGTGGGCGCCGCCCGACTGGTGCCGGTTGCTGACGAACAGGTATCGGCCGTCCTCGGAGAGCGCCACCCCGTGCGGCTGCCCGAAGCCAGGCGAGGTGATCGTGCCGGTCACGGTCCAAGTCGCCACGTCGACCACCGAGACCACGTTGGCGTCGAGGTTGGTGACGAACACCGTCCCGCCATCGTAGCTGAACACCGGTTCGAATGGCCCCTTGGCCATCGGAATGGTCCGGGCCAGGACTGGCTGGTCGGGGTTCTTGACGTCGTACACGAGCAATTGGTTGGCGGACTGAGCGGTGACCGCCAACCAGCGACCATCGGGCGACACCGCGAACTGGGTGAACGTCTGGGGTCCACCTGGATAGTCGACCAGGACCGACTGACCGTCGGCCAATCGGACGCTGGCGAACTGATTGACGCCGAGACTCGCGGTGTAGGCGTGGGTCCCGCGGGGATCGACCACCAGGGCGTGCGGCCTGGGAAAAAACACCTCGTACTCGTCGATCAGTGTCATGTCCGAGCGACGGATGATCGCGATCCGCTTCGGCGGATTCACGGCGCTCATCGATCGTCCGACGATCAGCCGATCGGCCGTCGGGTCGAGCGAGAGGAGGCCCGGCACCTCGAGTGCCACCGAGCCGACGATCCGATTGGCCCGATCGAACTTCACCACCTTGCCGGCCCCGATCATCGTCAGGTACCAGTAGCTCCCATCGGGTTCGACCTGGGCGTGATGCGGCTTGGCGTTTGGCCCGAAGCCGAGCGGCGCCAGATCGAGAGTCTCGACCACCCGCAGACTGGCGGCGTCGATGATCGACACCGTCGCGTCATCCTGGTTGGCCACGTAGAGCCGGGGGCCCTGAGCGACGGCCGCTGGGGCCAGCGCCAGGGCCGCGACCACCGCCAGCAATCGGCTCATGGCACCGGCGACATCTTGCGGTGCTTGACGATGAAGAGCCCCTGCCCGATGCTCGAGACGATGATCGTCCCGCTCTTGAAATACGGGTAGTTGCTCCACGAGCCCTCGAAGCCAGGATTGTTCTCGCCCCAGGGCACGGTGTCGAGATATCCGACCTCGACCGGGTTGGCCGGGTCGGCCACGTCGACGACCCGGAGTCCCGCCAGGTAGTTCGACTGATACATGTAGCGGCCCTGGACGTAGAGATTGTGGTCCGACGCCGCGGTGGTGCCGAGAAACTCCTTGACCAGAACGGGCTCGTCGAGTTTGGACACGTCCCACACCAGGGTCCGCGTCTTCGGTGTGCGGCCAGAGATTTCGTCGCCCTCATCGTTGAGGAAGAAGAACTTGTGGTCCTCGCTCAGCCAGCCCTGGTGGGCGTAGGCCGTGTTGGGATACTCCGCCACCGCGATCCGCGCCGGCGCCGATTTGTCGGTCAGATCGGCGATCCCCACGGCCGTCTCGGACGCGTTGAAACAGATCTCCCGCCCCGCGTAGCGGGTGTCGGGGCCCCGGTAGTTGACGCACATCGCGTCGTGGGTGTAGCCGGTCTTCGCGTTCCCGGTGGACTTGTCGGCCCAGCACCCGGCAAACTTGGGCACCTTGGGGTCGCGAATGTCGATCATGTGCAGGCCGCCACCGCAGGTCTCGCCGCCGGCGCTGTTGCCGATCGGGTAGGCGTACCCGGTTTCCTCGTTGATCGCGATATTGTGAGCGCTCGCGATCTTGTCGTAGACGGTGTCGGCTTTGAAGGTGACCGGTGCGCCGGTGGCGGATCGGAGCCGGGTCAGATCGAACACCTGCATTCCGTGCTGGCCGGCGCCGTCTGCCACCACGAACGCGTGGTTCTTGTAGACCTTGATGTCGCGCCAGCTGTTCGGAATCGCTCCGGGCGTCAGGGGAAGGTCGCCCGCATAACGAGGATTGACCGGGTCGGTCACGTCCACGAACGAGGTCCCGTCGACCCGACCCACCAGCGCCCATTCCTTGCCGGTTTCCGGATCGGTCCAGCCCCAGATGTCGTTCAGCTTGATGCCGCGGCCGCCGCCGATGGCGCTGATCGGCAGGAACGCCTGGAGGTCGACCTCCTGACAGGTGTAGCCCTGAATGTCGCCGGACTGACACTTCTTTTCGCTCCCACCCGTGATGGCGGGCAGCGAGTACGGCGTGTCGACGAGACGGCCCAGCGGCTTCCATTCGTTGCCGGCCCGACCGAAGACGTGCGCGAGTCCCTCCCCGAAATCCGCGCCTGGTGCCCCGATGACGGCCAGTGACGGCGACGCGGCGAGCGCCATACCGAGTCCGTTCTGACCTCGGGACTCGACCGTCAGCTTCTGCTGCTCGACCCAGGCGCCGGTGGCCCGTCCAAAGACGTAGACCGCCCCACTGAACTGGCCCGCAAACGGCGCCCCGACCAGGACCTGGTCACCGGCTGCCGCCATCGCCAAACCGAGGACCTGAAACGACGCCGGCATCCCCGATGCCGCGCCGGTGGGCGCCGCGGGCGGGGTGGCCGCGAGGACGCCGACAGGCCGCCACGAACCGTCGGCCTGTCGAGCAAAGTGGTGGACCGCCCCCATGTTGCGATTGGCCACCGGTGCCGACGCGAACGCGTCGGCGCCACTCAGGTGGACCGCCGTGCCAAGGGCCACCACGCTGTCCGCGGGAGGCAAGGCCAAGTTGCCAGCGGCCGTGATGCCCGCGGCGGTGATCTGGTACAGGGTGGCGGACCCCGGCTTCGGCCGGTTGTTGGGACCGCCGCCGAACAACGGCATCGGCCCCGGCGCTCCGATCAGGACCCGATCGCCATCGAGCGACAGCGCCGAGCCGAACCGGTCGTTCGGCTCCGGTCCCGAACCGACCAAGATCGGAGCCGACCAGTTGGCCCCCGAGCGGCGGACGGCGTACACGGCACCGCGGGCGGAGTCCCGCCCGGGCGCGCCGATCAACAGAAGGTCGGATCGCATTGCCAGGCGGCTTCCGAACCCGTCCCGCCCGACGCCCTCCGGCAACGACACCCGGACGGCCTCCTTCCACCCGGCGCCGGAGCGCTGGAACAGGTAGACGGCCCCGGTTTTCGACGACGGCGCCCCGACCGCAAGCCAATCGCCCGAAGACGCCATGCTCGTGCCAAAGCCGTCGCCGGGTCCGCCGTCCGAGGGCGTCACGACCAGGGACTCGCTCCAGTTCCCGTCTCCGCCTCGCCGAAAGACGTGGACCCCGCCTCCTCGAGGCAGCGAGGGGGTCGCGCCGCCGAACATGCCGCCGCCGGACCGGCCCACGAGGATGTCGTTGCCGACGATCATCATCGACGCGCCAAAGCCAGCCAGGCGGCTGGCGCCGGGTAGGTCACACCGCCACGTCTGGGCCGACACGGTCGGAGCCGCGGCGAGCAGGGCGAGCAACACTCGAACGGTAGTGGCCATCGGGACCGACTCCAGGTTTCAGGTTCGAGGGGGATTGTAACACCGATCCGGGTGCGGGATCAGGGTGCCGGGCGGATTCGAGCTTGATCGTGTTGGTGGGCCAGACGGCTGCCCCGCGGCCCTGGTTTCAGCGCCGCCGTTCGACGGGCTCGTCCTCAGGTTATGATTGGGTCGTCTTGACCCCGCCCTCCATGGACCGACGCGCCTTCCTGGCCGCCGCGGCAGCCGTGCCGTTGGCCCGCCGTTTTCAGCCGCGCCCCGATCGCCTGGTGTTCGACGCCATGGGCGAACTTCGGCTCGACTATCCGCCGACCCTGATTCGCGAGATGCTCGCCAGCGGCCTCGACGGCATCACCGTCACCCTCTGCGATCCCAAACCCGAGGGACCCGAAGCCCTGGCCCTCGCGGTGGACAGCCTCCAGGCGCACGATCGCTTCCTGGCGGCCCATCCCGAGCTGCTGGTCCGCGCCACCTCCGTCGCTGATCTCGATCGCGCGCGTGCCGCCGGCCGCCTGGCCGTCTTCTATCTCTTCCAGAACACCACCCAATTCGGCACCGTCCTCGACCGAATCGATCTCTTCCATCGACTCGGCCTCCGCAGCTGTCAGCTGACCTATAACACCCGCAACGAGGTCGGCGTCGGATGCTGGGAGCCGGGTGGCCTGACCGCCTTCGGGCGCGAGGCCATCACCCGGATGAACCAGGTCGGGATGCTGATCGATCTCTCCCACGCCAACATGACCACGATGGCGGAGGCCATCGCGGCGTCGCGGGCCCCGGTCATCGTCTCCCACACGGCCTGCATGGCGGTCTATCCCAACCGGCGCAACACCACCGACGACAATCTCCGCCTTCTGGCCCGCAAAGGTGGCGTCGTGGGAATCTGTCAGATGCGGCCGTTCCTGACCCTGAAGAAGACGGAGAATCTGGCCGCCTACTTCGACCATCTCCTCCACGCGATCCGGGTGGCGGGCGCCGAGCACGTGGCGATCGGCAGCGACCGCGATCATCGGGTCATCGAGTTGAGCCCTGAGTATCTGGCCGAACTGAAGCGGGAGGAAGGAAGCCAGGTCCGCGACGACGAGCTGCCCTACTTCATCGCGGAACTCAACGGACCCCGCCGGATGGAGGTCGTCGTCGACGGCCTCCGGGCACGGGGCATCCCGAGCCGGGACTTGGATCTGGTGATGGGGGGCAACGTCCGGCGCCTCTACGGCGCCGTCATCGGGTAGCGGCGGCTCCGCCCGGGGCTCAGGTCCCGGGCGCCTTGATCGTTTCGCTGATCTGGAGTTCGCCCTCGCGGACGGTGACCGAAACCTCTTCACCCTCCTTGGCGCCCGGCGGATGCCATTCGAACGCCACGGCGCCGTCCTCGGCCTCGGTGGGGGTGGCCCCGGCCGGGAGGTGCTGACGATAGAAGTCGGCGACGTCCGCCACCGGGTCGGAGAGCTTGAAGAACCACGACTTGCTGGTGAAGGTCACCGGCCCGCCGATATCGTTGTAGTAGTTGCCGCCGGTGATGTCGGTGAGCTTGGCATCTTCCCAAACGGGGATGGCCGCCGCGTACACCGCGCCTTTGATCGGACTGTCCGCGGGATCCAATCCCGCCTTCTTGCCGCCAGTCCTGCTGATCACCAGCAAGGCGCCGAGCCCCACGACGCCCGCAACCAACCCCCGCTGTGCCCACGACATCGGATACCTCCGTTGTGGTTCGGGATGCGACTTCCCGGAAGGAAAGCAAAAGCCGCACCGGCCGGCCGCGGGATCGCAAATCCAATTCACCAAAGGACATCGGGCCGCGGCCGTCAGGGCAGACCCGGGGCTCGGTACCCCAATCACTGGCAAAGTCCCGGCTCCTTTGGCCTGGCAGCCCCCCGGTGCCCCACCTACCTTTCCTGGCCCCACCCCCCGGAGGATCCGAATGCGTGTGACCAGTCTCGTGCTCTCGTTCTTACTCGTGGCGGCGGCCGCGGCCGCGCAGGACGCCGATCGCAGCGTCAAGGACGGCGGCATCAAGATCCCCGGGTGGAAAGGGCGGGTCGATCGCCGGCCGGCCAGCCAGGGCAAGACCATTGCCGATTCGCGCCTCGTGGCCGAGGGGAACGCGCTCCGACTGTCGGTCGGACCGGCCGGAAATTTCTGGAACCCCGCGCATACGGCGTCGGGCAACTACGAGGTCAAGGCCACCTTCAAGGAACACAAGATGGCCGCGTCGCATCCGCATTCGTACGGGATCTTCATCGGCGGCGCGGATCTCGAGTCGGACAACGAGACGCTGATGTACTGCATTGCCTATGGGAACGGGACCTACTCGGTCAAGACGTTCCGCGGCGCAAAGGTCACGACGCTGGTCGACCGGGCCGCGACCGATGCGCTCAAGAAGGCGGACGCTAACGGCGAATCAACCAACGAGATCGGCTGGCGAGTCAAGGACGGAAACGCCGCCTGCGTCATCAACGGCACGGAGGTGAAGTCGTTCGCCCGTGCCGAGGTCATCGGCGACGACAAGCTGACCTCGACCGATGGCGGGTACGGTATCCGAGTGAGCCACAACCTGGAGTTGACCGTCTCCGGTCTGGCCAAGAAATAACCGGTGACGGGCCGCTCGCTGGTTCTCGACGACTGGGCCCGCCACCGCCACGCCGGCCGCCTCGGCACCCTCCTCCCCCAATGCGTCGATCGGGTCTGGGGCGAGGGAGCAGAGGCGGCCGGGTTCATCACCACCGACTATCGGGTCCTCCGGGACTTCCCGCTTGCCGCCGAGGCCGACCGCGGGGCGCCGGTTGCCGACCTGATCGAGATGTACTGGGCGGTCCGAACCCGGGCCGGCCGTCAGGACCCCAACTGGGCTGCCGCGCTCAACGCCCATGTCGTCCTGGTAATCGACGAACCGGTCTCCGCTCTCCACGTCGATCATCTCTACAGACTGGCCGTCATCCTTCGCAAGGCGCTCCAACTTGGCGCGATCGGCCCGCTGGTGGCGGATGCAAAATCGGTCGCGCTCCACGTCCGCGGGCTTCTCTTGGGCGGCGCCCCGAAGGCCCCAGCCGCCATCGTCGAACGACTCGCCAGCCACGCCGACCTCCCCCTCACGGTCGGCCGCTACCAGGTCGGGTCCGACGGTGGGGTCGAATTCGAGGGTGGAGCGACCGATTCCCGGCACTGGGAAAGCGTTGGCAACGACGCCGACCTCCGGGCCCTCGGTCACCGCCTGGTGCAACACGATGCCCTGATTCGAACGGCCGGCGTCTGGACCCCCGATCCGGGACACGACTGGAACGACGACGGCACGGTCCGGCCGCCACGGGGGCGCCGGCAAGCACGTTAGGCCCCGAGCGGCAGGGTGTGCGGCTCCACCCGGGCCCGCTCGTCACCGGAAACCGGCCGCCGCGGTCAGGCGGCTGCTGGAGGATTCCCGTTCACCGTCGTCGGAACCACCCGAACTCGAGACCCGAGGATCATTCGCCATGGCCATCTGGAAGGACCCAGCCCCCGTCAAGAAGGACATCCCGGCCCCCGCCCCCGTGGCCGAACCGGTGCTCAAGCGGGACCTCGATCTCAAGACCGAAGCCTCGAGCGTCGACCTGCCGAAGTGGAACAGTGGACGCACCGATGCCAAGGAATCGCTGATCGCCGCCGACATCACGATCGAAGGCAAGATCGAGGGAACCGGACACGTGAGGATCGCCGGCCGCTTCAAGGGCGACGTGCACGTCCAGGGCAACCTGACGATCGAACCCGGCGCCACCCTGACCGGCGCCGTCCGGGCCCAGACGGTGGTGGTCGGCGGGCAGCTCGACGGGAACATCGACGCCGCCTCCCGGGTGGAGTTGCTCGAATCCGGCGTGCTCAACGGCGACCTCAAAGCCGGATCATTGACGGTGGCCGCCGGGTCCCGGATGCGGGGGCAGGTCGAGTTCGGCTGGGACGACAAGGCCGCCAAGCCCCGACTGGTGGAGAGCGGCGCCGCGTCATGAGCAGCGTCCGTCCGGGGACGGCCGGGGCCACCCGGACCTGTCCCCACTGCCGGGCGGCGATCCTGGAAAGCGCCACCGTCTGCCCGGCCTGCCGCCACCACCTCCGGTTCACGCCGGGGGCGGCGCAGAAAGCCCTGCCGAGTTTCAACGCACTCCGGGTGGAGGGCACCATCCGCCACCCGGCGGCCGGCGATCCCTGGGAGTACTCCGTCGTCCTCGCCATCCGGAACGACCGCGGCGAGGAGATTGCCCGACAGGTCATCGGCGTGGGAGCCCTCCAACCCTCGGAAGGCCGGACGTTCAGCCTGGCCGTCGAGGTCTTTGCCCCGGCCGATGGGAAAGCCGGAAGGGGTCCGCTGTCCGGATCCTGACGGCGCGCCGCCGGGCTGCTGGCTCGGCGGCGGCGCCGGTCGTACATTTGGCCCCTCGTGAAAACCCCCGAACTCGACCGCGGCCTGGGCCTGACCGGCCTGGTGGCCACCGGCGTCTGCGCCATGATCGGCGGCGCCATCAACATCATCCCGTTCGCGATCCAGCGATCGGTTCCCGGCATCGGGCCTAACGTCTTTCCGGCGTACCTGCTGGCTGGCGTACCGGCGCTGCTCGCGGGCATTGCCTTTGCCATCCTGGCCTCCGCCATGCCGCGGGCCGGCGGGACCTACGTCTACGCCAGCCGGGCGCTCAACCCGTATCTCGGCTTCGTGGCCAGTTTTTCCCAGTGGATGGCCATTTCGGTGGCGATGGGGGTCGTCTCCTACCTGCTGGTCCCGTTCCTCCGCGACGTGGCGGTGGCCGCCGGCGCGGACGGCCTTGCGGCGTTCCTCGAACGGGGCCCGGTCCGGCTGGCGCTCTCGCTCGGTTTCCTCTGGACGGCGGTGGCCGTGAACATCCGGGGCATCGGGACGTACCAGCGGACCGTCGTGCCGCTCATGTTCCTGACGCTGATCCTCTGCGGCCTGGTCATCGTCGCGGGCTTCTGGTACGACCAGGCGGATTTCGTCGCCGCGCTGGCCGCGCGGGATGGCTCCACCGTTCCCGACATCGCGACCACGCCCCTCACGGCGGCCATCCTTCTGCCGGCGGCCACGATCCTGTTCTCGTCGTTCATCGGATTCGACTCGATTGCCCAGGCCGGCGGCGAAGCCCGCAACCCGGGCCGCAACCTCCCGCTCGCGATCCTGATCGCGGTCGGCGGGGTGGCGATCTTCTACTTCCTCTTCACCACCGCGCTCTACCACGCCGTCCCATGGCAGTTCGTGGCCGACCAGGCCACCCGCCGCGACCTGACCGCGCCCGGCCTGCTGGGCTATCTGCTCCCTCGGCCGCTCACCGTCCTGATTGTGGCCGGCGCGGCCGTGGCCCTCATCAAGGACCTCCCCGCCATGCTCCTCGGTGTCTCGCGGCTGATGTTTGCCTGGGGCGAGGACGGGATCTTCCCCGCCGCGGTGGCGCGGGTCCATCCGGTCCGCCGGACGCCGCACGTGGCGATCCTGGCCAGCGGCATCATGGCGTCGCTGTCCGTCCTCGGCTGCTACGTGGCGCGTGACTTCTTTCTCGGCGTCGACATCCTGGTGACGGCGATGCTGGTGAACTTCTTCCTGATGTGCCTGTCGGTCATCTTTCTGCCGAGCCGGAACCCGGCCATCGCCGCGCGGATCACGGTGGTCCCGAACCGGGCCCTGCAACTGCCGCTCGCGATCCTCGGCGCCGTCGTGATCGCGGGGTTCTTCGTGATCCACACCTGGAAGGACCTCCACGCGCCGATTCCCTGGTTCCTCCGCTCGACCTGGGACTGGCTCATCGTGCTCGCCATCGGCAGCCTGATCTACTTCCGGGAGACGCGGGCGCTGGCCCGCCGCGGAATCGACCTCGCGGCCCGGTGCCGGGAACTCCCGCCCCAATGACGACGACCGTACCGACCGTCGACCTGGGCCCCGGCCTCACGGTCCCCCGGGTGTTGACCGGTCTCTGGCAAATCGCCGACCTCGAACGCGACGGGGTTCCCGTCGATCCGGTGGCCACCGCGCGGGCCATGGAGCCCTACGTCGAGCACGGCTTCTCCACGTTCGACCTGGCCGACCACTACGGCTCCGCCGAGGTCGTGGTCGGCACCTTCCGGACCTCGAGCCCGCTCGCCGGGCGGGCCCGGTTCTTCACCAAGTGGGTTCCCGAGCCGGGACCGCTCAACCGAAGTCAGGTCGAGGCCGCGGTCCGCCGCTCGCTCGACCGGATGCGGACCGAGCGTCTCGACCTCCTCCAGTTCCACGCCTGGCATTATCCCGATCCGAGCTGGCTCGACGCCCTGGGCTGGCTGGACGACCTCCGCCGGGAGGGCCTGATCGGCGCGTTAGGCGTCACCAACTTCGATACCGCCCATCTCCGGGTCGCGGTGGCGAGCGGGATCCCGCTGGTGTCGAACCAGGTGTCGTTCTCGCTCCTCGATCGGCGGGCCCGGACTCGGCTCGCGCCCTGGTGTCTCCAGCATGGAGTCGGCATTCTAGCATACGGGACCGTGGCGGGGGGCTGGCTCTCCGAGCGCTGGCTCGGCCGCCCGGAACCGGATTGGGAGCGCGCCGGGACCTGGTCCGAGATGAAGTACGGCCGGTTCATCCGGGCCATCGGCGGCTGGGATGCGCTCCAGGCGGTGCTGGCCGCGGCCCACGGCGTCGCCACCCGTCACGGTGTCTCGCTCACCAACGTCGCCACTCGGTACGTCCTCGATCAGCCCGGCGTGGCGGCGGTGATCGTCGGGGCCCGACTTGGCCGAAGCGAGCACCTGGCCGACAACGGCCGCTTGTTCGGGTTCCACCTCGACGACCGCGATCGGGCCGAACTCGATCGGGTGCTCGACCAGCTCACCCCGGTCCCCGGCGACACCGGCGACGAGTACCGGAAGCCCCCCTTTCTCACCGCGTCGGGCGATCTGTCCCACCATCTGGCCGGCTTCCCGCCGCCCTACCCCACCCGCCCGGGTCCGGACGGCCGGACCCGGTGCCTCTCCGGCACCAGTTGGGAAACGCTGGCCGGGTTTTCCCGCGCGGTCCGGAGCGGCAACCGGATCCTGGTCAGCGGCACCACCGCCACCCACGGGGGCCGGCTGATCGGGGGCACCGACCCGGCGGCCCAGGCCCACGCGGTCATCGACAAGATCGAAGGGGCCATCCTGTCGTTAGGCGGTCGGCTGGGCGACGTGGTGCGGACCCGGGTCTACGTCCGGCGGCTCGAGGACTGGGAGCCGGTGGCCCGGGCCCACGGCGAGCGGTTTGTCGGAATCCAGCCGGCCAACACCCTGGTCCGGGCCGACCTGGTCGGCGACGAGTATCTCGTCGAGATGGAGGCCGAGGCCGAGGTGGCCTCGGGCGACTGAGATGAACGGGCTGCGCCATTTGCTCGCGGTGGTGGCCAGCGTCGACGTTTGGTACGCGGTCGGCTGGCTCGTGGTCTCCTACCACCTTGCCTGGCGGGCCCCCGTGGGCGATGGGCTCCTCCAGGGAGGGTCTCCCGCCGCCCTGATGCGGCAGTCGCTTCCACCGCTGGCCATCGGCACCGTCGTGGCGGCTCTCGTCTTCGGATTGATCGGCCGATGGCGACAGGCGCCGCGCGTTCCCTCGGGTTCCCATGGCCGCTGATCCCCTGCCCCGCCTGCGGAAGCTCTGCCTCGCGCTGCCGGAGGCTCACGAGCAGGTGGCGTGGGGAGAGCCGACGTTCCGAGTCAAGAACAAACTGTTCGCGATGTACGCCAGCCCGGGCACCCACCACGGCAAGGGCCGCCCCGCGGTATGGATCAAGGCGAGCCTCACCAATCAGCAGCTGATGCTGGAGGCGGCGCCGGATCGGTTCTTTGCGCCGCCGTACGTGGGCCCGAGCGGTTGGGTCGGGGTCTGGCTCGATCGGCGGGTTCGGTGGAGCGAACTGCCGGGCCTGCTCGAGGACGGCTACCGGATGGTGGCGCCCCGAAAGCTGGTGGCTCTCCTCGATCAGGGATGATCGTGCCCGTCGGCCGCCGACCGCTCCTGCCGGAGCGTCATCCCCACCGCCCGCATCAGCTCGTCCACCTGGTACAGCCGCCCGCCCCGCACCACCGTTTCCACTTTCGCGAGGTCACCGATCCTCTCGGCCGGCTTGCCGTCGACCACGATCAGGTCCGCCACCTTCCCCACCGCCACGCTCCCGTAGTCGCGATCGTCCTTCATGAACCGGGCGGCATCGATCGTGGCGATCTGCAGCACCCGACTCGCCGGAATCCCCGCCCGCTCGTACATCTCGAGTTCCCGCCGGAACGTGGTGCCCTGGGAGTTGTCGGTGCCGGCCACCAGCGGCACCCCGGCGTCGTACAGCCGCCGGATCAGCCGGAGGTAGGCGGAATCCGCCCGGGCCTGATTGGCCGAGCCGCCGGCGCCGACGATTCCAGCGCCGCCGCCGATCCACAGATTGAACGTCCCGTCGACCACGGTCTTCCGTTCGGCCAGGAACCGGATCAGGTCGGTCATCTCCGGCCGATCGACGTCAAACGTCGGCGCCACCGAGGTCGCGACCATCGAGTAGGCCCGCATCCGCGGCAGATACAGCGAATCGGGGAAGAAGTCGGAGAAGAAGAACGCCGCGTGCTGGATCTCGTCATAACCGAGTGACACCGCGGCCCGGATCGACATCCCACGGGGGATGTGCCCGCTCAGCAGCATGCCCCGCTTCCTGGCTTCGGCCGCGATGACGGGGACCAGATCCGGGTGGAGGACGTTGTACAGCTTGATTTGCCGGTATCCCAACGAATCGTACCGGGCCACCCAGGCGCGCGCTTCCGCCTCGTCCCGCGCCAGCGCCTCGGTCGGGCCGGCCCAGGCAAGCGGGCCCTCGATGAAGCCGCCGAGGATCACCCGCGGCGAGGCGAGCCGCCCGGCCCGCTCCCGATCGCGCTGCGACACCGCGACGTCAATGTCGGCGGCAAGGTCGCGAACCGTGGTGAGGCCCTGCGCGAGCTGCACCAGGCTTCCCGCCGACTGGTTCGACACCATCAGGTGAGTGTGCATGTCCCAGAGCCCGGGCAACACCGACTTGCCGGCGGCCTCGACGACGGTGGCGCCAGCCGGGATCGCCACCTCCTCCACCGGTCCGATCCGGACGATCCGATCAGCCTCGATCACCACCGACTGGCGTGGGATCACCGTCCCCGACTCGGCGTCAAAGAGATCGCCGCCGCGCACCACCAGGGCTCGGCCGACCGGCTTCCGGACCCGCGCGGCGATCCGCTCGGCTTCCGCCTCGCGCCACCGGAGTTCGATCCGCCGCAGGGCCGGAAGCAGGGGCACGGCGGACGGGCGGACGGTGATGAACCACTGGATGTCGGTGGCGAGGAACCGGCCGGCCGCGTCCAGCCAGACACCGTTAGGCGTGGTCTGCTGACCCCGATAGACCATTACCAACCGGGCCCGCTGCCGCCCGGCGCCCAGTCGAAGGGTCGTGTCGGCCACGACGGTGGCGCGGGCGGTGCCGCCGGTGCTGAGCGGGGCCGTGAGGTTGGGGCGGGCCAACAGGTGGCGCGCCAGGTCGGCCTGCTCCCAGGGGGTCGCGGAGCGCAACCCGACCCAGGCCCCGGCGCCCGCGCCAGCCGACACCGTCGGTCCGCCCGGCGCGCCGTACCGAACCGAGTCGCCGACGGCCTCGAACCGTTCCGTTGGCTCGCCCGCCGTGCCGTCCGCCAGGATCGGGCGGGATTCGCCGGCCACCGGAGTTCGGCCGGCGCCGAACCGGTAGCGATTCTCGATCCGACTGCCGCGGTTCCGATCGGTGAACACGAACCGGACGACGAGGGAGTCCGGCGCCGACACGACGACCAGGTCGCCCGCGGTCCGGCCGTGGTTGGAGACGAGCCAGCGAGTAGTGTCGGCGGATGGCGCGCCGGCAAGGGCAGCGACGGCGGCCAGCAGGAAGATCGACATGGGTGACTGGGGTGAGGACCCTCCAAGATATCCGAGCGCCGCCCGGTGCGCCCAACTCGAATATCTTGGTAATCCATGCCACTCGCCCCAGAGGCCGGATGAGCGTGCCCTCACCTCTCGACGATCGCTCGACGTCGCGCCCCGATCGCGCGACGGTTGCCGAGCCAATCGGCCGCCACCCTCGGGCACTCCGGGCCGAGATCCGGGCCGGGCGGTTCGCCGGCGTCACCAGCGGACTGGCTCCCGGGTTTGCCCAGGCCAATCTGGCGGTGCTGCCCGAGGCGCTGGCGGCCGACTTCCACCGGTTCTGTCTCGAAAACCCGAAGCCCTGCCCCCTCCTGGCGGTGACCGGCCCCGGCCAGGTCGACCCCGGACCCGTCGCGGCCGGCGCCGATCTGCGCACCGACGTGCCCCGCTACCGGATCTACCGCGAGGGGACTCTCGAGGCCGAGGTCGCCGACGCGACGGCGTGGTGGCGGGACGACCTCGTCGCCTTTCTGTTAGGCTGTTCGTTCACCTTCGAGTCGGCCCTGGCCCGCGCCGGGATTCCACTCCGCCACCTCGAACGGGGCCGGAACGTGGCGATGTACCGGACCTCGGTGGCGTGCCGCCCCGTCGGTCCGTTTGCCGGGCCGATGGTGGTGTCGATGCGGCCCACTCCCCGCGCGCTGGTGGACCAGGCCGTCGCCGTCTCGGCCCGGTTTCCGGAGGCCCACGGCGCCCCGATCCACGTTGGCGACCCGGCCGGTATCGGCATTGCCGACCTCGAGCGGCCGGACTGGGGCGACCCCCCGGCCTCCGAGCCCGGCGACGTCCCGGTGTTCTGGGCTTGCGGGGTAACCCCGCAGGCGGTAGCTCTGGCGTCGAAGCCGAGCTTCCTGATCACCCACGCCCCGGGCCACATGTTCCTCACCGACGTTCCCGACACCCGATTCGAGACCGGAGCGGCCGGATGACCGCCTCGATCCGGGTCGCGATCCTCCTGGCCCTGCCCTGGGCCGCCGTCCCCGTTGCAGCTCAGGGCAACGCGGCCGACGACGAGTACACCCGCTACGAGCTGCTCGAACCCGGAAGCGCCAAGTTCCGGATCCTCTACCAGGTCACGGCCGTTTCGCCCGGGGCCCGGTACTACTTCAACCCGATCCGGAAGGGGAGCGAAGCCTCGGACGAGTCGGTCATCGACCCGGCCACCGGTGCCCGGCTCCGATTCCGGGTGGTATCGGGCCTCGATGCCCGCGCCGACGGATTCCCCGGCGCCGACTCCACCACCGACTACATCCGGGTCGAGCTGCCCCGCCCGGTCCCGCCTAACGGCGAGGTCCGGCTCCTGATCGACAAGACCTACCGCGACGCCCGGAGCTACCGGCACGAGGGCGACGAGATCGTCTTCGACCGCTCGCTCGGCATCCGGCGCAACGCCATCGTGCTCCCCGCGGGGTATGAACTCGCGGAGTGCAACGTGCCCTCGCAGGTGCTCACCAGCGACGACGGCCGGATCATGATCAGCTTCATCAACCCCGGGCCGGCCGCGGCGCCGCTGGTGGTCCGGGGCCGGAGACTGGTGCCATGAACGCCGCCTCACGCCCGCGCGTGGGCACGCGGCGCTCGTTGTACCTCGGGGTGTGCCTCGGCCTGTCGCTGGCGACGGAAGTCGGAGCGCAGGCGCGCGGCTCCGCCGGCCTGACCGAGCGCCTGGCCGAGCGGGCGACCCAGACCCGGGAGATCGTCTACTTCCTCCAGCAGCCCGAAACCCACGCCTTCGACCTCTACCACGACTATACCGAAACCCGGCCGGGCATCGGCCGCTATCTGAATGTCGTCCGCCCCGGCAGCCAAGTCTCCAATCCGTCGGCCATTCTCCTCGACACCGGCCAGCCGCTCGATACCCGGATCCTCCGGGGAGAACAGATCAACGCCGCCGGGCTCGACATCGGCGAACCGGTCCGGGCGGAGTCGGAAGTGGTCCTGATCGAGTTTCCTCCGGTCCAACCCGGTCACACCACCCGCCTCCGGATTGCGGAGACCTACACCGACAGCGTCCGTTATCGGACCGAGGGCGATGAGCTGATCTGGGATCGCGCCTTCGGCCGGCCCGCCAACGCCGTGGTGCTTCCGGCCGGGTGGTATCTGACCCACAGCGCGGTGCCCGGCACGGTGTCGCGCACGCCCGATGGCCGGATCCGGATCGATTTCAGCAATCCTCGGCTCGACGAGATCCAGGTCCTCCTCGTCGCCCGCCGCCGCCCGCGGTAGGTTCCCGACACGAACCACACCCGGTTCCCGTAGATTCTCACAGACTCTCGACCGAAGACTCCATGCGCGGATCCCTCGTTACCCTTGCCTGCCTCGCGGCGTCGACCCCGGCCGCCGCCCAATTGACCCCGGCCGCCGAGGCCGGGCTCCGGAGGATCTACGCGTCGGCGGAGTTCGGACCGAGACAACGGTTCGGCCCGGCCGTGTGGATCGAGAATGGGGCGGCCTACGCCACCATCGAGGCCGCGGCCGACGTTCCCAACGGCGCGGACATCGTCCGGTACGATGCGGCCTCCGGCATCCGAACCGTCTTCGTGCCGGCCCGGCAACTCGTTCCCCCCGGCGCGTCCGCCCCGCTCGAAATCGAGGATTACGCCCTCTCGCCCGAGGGCGGCAAGGTCCTGCTTTTCACCAACACGGCCCGAGTGTGGCGACTCAACACCCGGGGTGACTACTGGGTCCTCGACCGCGCCAGTGGCCGGCTGACCAAACTCGGCGGCGACGCCCCCGCCTCGACCCTGATGTACGCCAAGTTCTCTCCCACCGGCGACCGGGTGGGCTACGTGCGTCAGGGCAACATCTACGTCGAGTCGCTCCGCGACGGCGCGATCACCCGCCTGACGAACGGCGCCGATTCCCTCCACGTCAACGGAATGACCGACTGGGTCTACGAGGAGGAGTTCTCCCTGCGGGACGCTTTCCGGTGGTCGCCCGACGGGAGCCGGATCGCCTATTGGGCGTTCGATATGACCGGGGTGGGCACCTTCAACCTGATCAACACCACCGACTCGATCTATCCGTTCGTGACCCCGATCCAGTACCCGAAGGTCGGCACCACCAACTCGGCGGTGCGGGCCGGCGTGGTGAGCGTCACCGGCGGTCCAACCACGTGGCTCGCGCTGCCCGGCGATCCGCGCGAGGACTACCTCCCGCGAATGGATTGGGCCGGCAAGGACGAGTTGCTGGTCCAGCGGATGAATCGGCTCCAGAACACCAATCGACTCCTCCTGGCCAACGCCGCGACCGGCGTGGCCCGGGAGGTCATGGTCGAGCGGGACAGCGCCTGGGTCGACGTGGTCGACGACGTCCACTGGCTGGCCGGCGGGAAAGAGTTCACCTGGGTGAGCGAGCGCGACGGCTGGCGGCACGTCTACCGGGTCAGTCGCGACGGGAAAACGGTCGTCAACGTGACCCCGGGGGCCTTCGACGTCGTCAGCATCGCGGCGCTCGACGAAGCGGGCGGCTGGCTCTACTACATCGCCTCGCCCGACGATCCGACCCGTCGGTACCTGTACCGGACTCGGCTCGATGGGAAGGGACAGCCCGTGCGCCTCTCACCCGCCAATCAGCCCGGTACCCATGGCTACGACATCGCGCCTAACGGTTCCTGGGCCATCCACACGTATTCCCGGGCCGAGACGCCACCCACGGTGGCGCTGGTCCGGCTTCCCACCCACCAGACGCTCCGTTCGTTCGTCGACGATTCGGTCCGGCGGGCGGCCGTGGCCACGGTCGTCAAGACGCCGCGCGAATTCTTCCGCGTCGACGTCGGCAACGGAGTGGTACTCGACGGCTGGATGATCAAGCCCAAGGACTTCGACTCGACCCGGACGTACCCGACCCTGTTCTACGTGTACGGCGAACCGGCCGGGCAGACGGTGACCGATGCCTGGAGCGGCGCCGGCGGGCTGTGGCAGCATCTCGTGGCCGACCAGGGCTACGTCGTCGTGAGCGTCGACAATCGGGGCACCCCGGCGCCGCGCGGGCGGGATTGGCGCAAGGTGGTCTACGGGAAGATCGGCATCATCTCGAGCGCCGATCAGGCGGCCGCGGTCCGAGAGCTGACCCGAACCCGGCGCTACCTCGATCCGAACCGGGTGGCCATCTGGGGCTGGAGCGGCGGCGGGTCGAGCACCCTGCAGGCCATGTTCCGGTATCCGGACGTGTATCAGGTGGGGATGTCGGTGGCGCCGGTTCCGGACCAGTTGCTCTACGACACCATCTACCAGGAGCGGTACATGGGTCTGCCGAGCCGGAACAAGGAGTGGTACGACCAGGCATCGCCGATCAACTTTGCCGCGGGGCTCAAGGGCAAGTTGCTGCTGGTCCACGGTTCCGGGGACGACAACGTCCACATGCAGGGATCGGAACTCCTGGTGAACCGGATGGTCACACTCGGCAAGCAATTCGACCTGATGGTCTATCCAAACCGGAGCCACTGCATCTGCGAGGGGCCCGGCACGACGCTCCACGTGTACTCGCTGCTGACTCGATACCTCACGGAGCATCTCCCGGCCGGTCCGCGCACCCCGACCGTTCCGTAGGCAGCCGGAGGGCTGGGGCGCGCCGAGAGCGCCTCAGACCTCGGAGGGCGCCATTTCGACCCAGAGCCGTTTGGGCCCCCGGAACGAGATCGTCTCGGTGTACTCGAGGGGCTCGTCGGCCAGCCGCATGCCGGGGAACCGCCGCGGCATCTCCTCCAGGAGGCAGTTGAGTTCGAGCCGGGCCAGCGGGTGGCCGATACAGAAGTGGATCCCGTGCCCGAACGACAGGTTGGCTTTGGCGTTGGGCCGCCCGAGGATCCACCGATCCGGATCGGAAAACCGTTCCTCGTCCCGATTGCCCGACGCCAGGGACAGGAGCACGGTGGCGCCGGCCGGGATCGTCACCCCGCCGATCTCGACGTCGACCAGCGCCCGCCGTCGCCATGCCACCACCGAGCTTTCCATCCGAATGCACTCTTCCACCGCGCCGGCCACCAGCGTCCGGTCGGCCAGCGCGGCCCATCGAGTCGGGTCGAGCAGGAGCAGCCGGATCGCATTCGTTGCCTGATGGGTGGTGGTCTCGTGGCCGGCCACGAGCAGGCCCTGGACATAGCTCTCGATCTCGGGAACGGTGAGGCCGGCGGGATCCTCCCGGTGGGCTCGGATCAGATCGGAAACCAGGTCGTCGCCCGACTCGACCATCCGACGCGCCACCAAGGCCGCGCAGTAGTTGCGCCACGCCACCAGTCCGTTGGCCGCCGCCACCTGCGCGTCGGCGTCCGGGCGCCCGAACACGAAGACGAGGAAGTGCTCCGCCCACGCCTTGATCCGGCCGATGTCCTCGTCGGGCAAATCAAGCAGCGCGAACAGCACCCGCACCGGCAGCTCCCAAGTCAACTCGGCCACTAGCTCCACCCGTCCGGTGCTCGGCAACCGATCGAGCGCGGCGGCTACGATCTGGCGAACCCGAGGCTCAAGCTGCTCGATCCGCCGCGGGCCGAGGAGCGGGAACACTTTGCGGCGGATCCGAGCGTGGTCGGGAGGATCGAGGTCGGCGTTCGAGGAAACCGGCGCGTACCCACCGGCTCGGAGCACCGGACCGGCCACCGCGGGGGTAATGGCCACCGGCGCGAGGGCCACCCGGGCGCTGAAGCGATCAGTATCGCGGAACACCGCCACGACATCCGCGTAGCGGGTCACCACCCAGGCGTCGAGGACCGGATCGTGGAATACCGGCTGCTCCCGCCGGTGGGCGGCGAGGGCGGCATGCATCCCGGCATGGCGATAGGGATCGAAGCCACCGGCCGGACAGGCCCCCGACATCACGGAACCGGGAGCCCGGCCGGTCGGGCTGGTGCGGGACAAGCGAGGAGTCGTTCCACCGCCCCGAATCTACCGCCGCGCCAAGTGGCGCCGCGAGAGGGCGGCCCGGATCAGATCGGGCGGTGTCGCCCCTTCCGGACTCGGTATTCCGGCAGGTCGTCGCGCAATTCCCGGCTTCGGGCTCGGAGCTCGCGGCCCAACTGGCGCATCTCGCGGCGAACATCGCCGCCA